>JAISEK010000012.1 GCA_031264145.1 Deltaproteobacteria bacterium | reverse complement strand
TAAATTACTGATCTCTAATCCATCATTGAAACGTCTTCTCGGAAAAATGCTTAATGAATTGACTGCTGGGTCTTTGTTTGAGGAAGGACGTATTTATGGTGGAGGGTTACAAAAAATAGAACCAAAAGAATTATTGAATGTAAACGTTCCGTTTATGCCTGATTTATTTGCTATTAAGTGAAATAAAGTTCTAAAAAATTGATTATTTTAATATTTATTATTTTAATATATTTATAATTTGATTATAATTATTATTGTTTTATAGTATTTATTCTCTCTTTTTTGGTGGATTAAAACCACCAGCTTTAGTTGGTAGCTTTAGCATTTCTTCTTGACTATACTGGCAAATAACTATAGACACATTGAGGAATAATTTAGAGCAGTCACGCATATTTGTATTGCCGATTGAAATAATATGAATTAGATGATATTGTTTCTTGCTATGATATAGTAAAGATGCCAAATAATTTTAAATATTTCTTGTAGATGCTGTTACGGTAAAATTAAAATTTGATTATCACTGAGATATCGTTTTCAAAATATGTAACATGACTTTGAAGATTCAAAAAGAGATAAAGATTGTGCGGCTTAAGCCGCCGACATAAGCTGCAAGACGTCTTGTCTTTCAGACCACCGGCTTTAGCCGGTGGTAGTTGATGTCGTTCTTCGGAGCGGCTTTAGCCGCTCAAAGGCGACTTTAGTCGCCATCTTTGAAGCCACCAGCTTTAGCTGGTGGTTGTTCACTGTATTAATTTTCATAATATAACACCAATATTTTATTATATTAAAAGAATATTTAAGATAATATTATAATAAATTATTGTTAATATATATGTAAAGATATTTTCACCACCGTGATCGACATGTCTTCAGGCACGATGTCGTGGTGGCTCACGTTTTACGTCTCCAGCCTGAATCTCGTCCCAAGCCAGATGCTGTACATGGTCATCGGCCATTGGAGCGTCGAGACTATGCGCTCGGTTTCGACGAGGTCGAGAATTATGCCGAGGATCGCCGTAAAATATATCGCGGCAACGTGGCAGGGATATTATCCGTCACGTGGAAGCTGAAATATAATCACGTGATCCCGTTCCAGCGTTTCCCCGGGAATGCCACAGCGGGCGAGAGCTCAACGATGAAGGAGAGCGTCAAGGAAATCCTTGCCTTTTTCAGGCAGTGTCTGGATTTTTTGTAGGAGGTCCTCGCCACGAAGCCGTATGAGGTGGGCCCCGTTCAGATTTGGGAAAAACACTAGGTCACGGGGGGTCTCCGCAAATTTGGAGCCAAAATTGCCCCATTCGCAGACCTTTCGATAAAAATGTGACGCTTTTGTCATGACGACCGGGGCAGCTGTTCCTGTCCCTGGTCACCGGTGTTACCGGCCTCTTGACCTTATATAACCCTACCTCGTTCCATATTTCGATGTCTATCTGAAAAATTTATTCGCCCTTATGGATATGGCCGTTGGATTATTTTTCCTCATGCGTTTGCCATACCCCAGCGGTTTGGCGGCATTGGGAGGGTGTATTGCGAGCCGTCCAGTCCCCTGAAGCTGCGGGCCGGGGAGTCGCAGGGACTGGGCGGCAGATGGCCAATGGTCGTCTGTTTTTGCGCTGATTGACGGAGACATATTCTGGCCTTCGACAGTTCCATCCAAAATTCCGCCAAAGCACCGTCCCCAAAATCGGGCAGGCCTTGCTGGGGCCAATTTCGCGGACAACGTTGGCGAGATTGGCCTCGATTCGCTTGGCTATGGCCACGCCGGTCCTTTCCGCGCAATCCATAGGGCTCCCTCTGGGCTGGCCCACCTTTTTCCTCTTCCTCCTCCTAGGCCTGGTAAAAACGGGGGGCGGCCATTTCACGAAACAATGGCCACCCCATAGGTTTTGTTCCCCGGACTTTGGACTGCCGGGTGGGCCCCCGCCGAAGTGAACGTCTGGCCCCCAGAGCGGCGAAGGACAAGGAGAGCGGACCTGCCCGGCTGGGAATCGGCATGGACGCCTCACACCGGTAGGCGTGCGGCCACTTTCTTTCATGGTTTTTTGGGCTTCAGGAGGATGGCCCAACAAGAATGCGATCCAAAGGCTAGTACCTTGTCTTTCTTGATTTGACGGGTGAGGATAACCCAGACCAGCTTGATTTGGCCTTAATTAGCCATCATTTTGAAAAACAGGGTATTAGGCCATCGGCAAGTCGGTGACACTGGACCCAGCGGTGCCCACGTTGCCGTCTGGCCTCCTTGGATGATGGCGAGATCCGGCCTGGGCATGGTCAGGCTGCGCCTGAGCAATGGCCTCCACACGTAGCATGCCCAAAGAACATCCTCTCAGCCTGGCAGCCAGGGGCCAACGGCCAGGGTGCCCGAGTCTGGTCTCCCTGCTGCTGCCTGGCAGTTCCTTTGGACACTGGTGGCGAAGGGCCTTGGAGGGCTGTGGGTTCCTAGGGGCATGCCAGCGGCGGTCGCCGCGAGGCGATTGCGGGACACTCCACGGCCGTCGTTGAAAATGGAGGAAAAGGTGGAAACGGTGATCTGGTTGCGATGAGGAAGGAGAGGCGGCCAGGTCCTAGGCTAGCGGAAGCAGCTTGAGCATTTTGGGCGTAGCTGAACGTATTTCCGAGCGAGTTGGAACGAATACGTGGAAAAAAGAAAAGGCTTTCAGTAAATTACCTGGAAGCCTTTGATATTGTTATTTTTTTGTCAATACTGATTGGAGCGGGAAACGGGATTTGAACCCGCGACTTCGACCTTGGCAAGGTCGCACTCTACCGCTGAGTTATTCCCGCACCATGGTTTGTCTCCATCATGGCCGGGGATTCGCATACCGCCCCGGTGGAGACGATTTGTGCTTTATAACCCAGGATTGGGGCCCATGTCAAGACCAAATTTGAAGGCCAAGGCGATTCGCCTGCGACTGGGTGATTTGGCCAAAGGTGTGCCGTGGGGTGGTTTGCGGGTAGACATGGAAGAGATATAGTACAACGCCATGACAGTCAACGTTTAATATTCCCTCACTTCAATCGCCTCACTTCTTTCCCCAAGATACGTCGGCCAGCTTTCTTTGCAATAGTATATTTTTTGTCTTTTGTACAGTATTTTTAATTTGAATATATTTTTGTCTATTATTGTATAAATATTTTCTAATTTTATGTATCAATATATATATTAATAATATAAAAAGAATTCTTATCTTTAAAATAATGTCAATTATTTATTGATTGCGCTGCTTTTGAAAAAAACTGGCAAAAATACATAGGCAACCACTTGCGAGATCGACAAATTTGACGCTTTTGTCCTGGGCGGCGGTTTGGCCGGCGGTTGACTGGCATGGGCGTTTTTGTTAAAATTCATACGGCAAATATCCTAAATGGCTCTAAATGCCAAGGCTGGTGCTAATGGACTTGGCTGCTGTCCTGGCTCCGGGTGTCTATCCCGTCTTTATGGCTGGAGGCTCGCTTGATGGGGAGCCATGGGGACATGTCCTGAGCCGGCCTGGAGGCCGGGTATCCTGGCTGGCCAGGGAGCCGGCCCTGGCAGGGGAGAGCCTTTTCCTGACACTGAAGGTGCCCGGGTACCACCTGGGCGACGACGGTAGCCTGTTTCCGGCCGCCGGCCAGGAACTGGGGGCCTGGGTGGTCCTGTCAGGCGAAGTCATGGGCTGTCGCCTGGTCCATGAGCGCCGCTATCTGCTGCGCCTGGCCGACCTGGTCCGCGTCTTGGACTGACTCTCTCTATCCTTTTGCCCAATTTGGACTCTTGATATATTAGCGGCCCCGTCATTGCTGTCCTCATGTCCAGCCTCCACCCTTAAGGCCTGGGCCTGGCCCACGGTTCCCCAAGGCCAGGGGCTGGAGGCCGGCTCGGTGTCTTGCGGCCTCATGGGAAGATAGTGTAAAATAGCAGGAGAAGACCTTTTTTGGCTGGCCAGGTCAAAGACTTTTTTGACCGTTTTCTGTCCAAGATCATATAAATGATAGGTCGGCAAGTTCCCACTGGCCAAACATTTTTGGTTGTCCCTCCGACTGCCGCTGCTTTCCACCCAAAAGGCCTCCTGGTTTGCGGCAGGCCCAAGGCCTCCCGAATCCAATCCCGGACGCCTTCCGGGGCCGGGGACCCGCGCCCCAGGACGCCAGCAAGGGGGCCTGCCCCGCCTTGCGGCCAGGGGCCACGGCCGGCCGGCGTCCCCTGGCCGATTCTGGACCAGAGAGGACTGAAGGAATCTGATGAGCAACAATCCCCCGGTAATCGGATTTGAGCTGGGCGTTGGAGAGTTCCGCATCGTCACCCCTGAGGCCACCTACCAAATCAGGGTTCTGCCCGATCTGGTGACGGCCAACACGAACTTGGGAGTGATTAGCCCCCAGATAGGCGGCCCCCAGGCAGCCCAGCCAGCACAGGCCCACCAGGCAAGCGTCTCCTCCACCGACCCCAACTTCTTCCAAGAGCTGTCCCAGGAACTCTTCGAATCCGTAGGCCAGCTGGCGCGCCAGCTTTCCGTTTCCGTGGGCGAGCTCCCGGGCGGGGTCCCGGAAGGGGATCTTTCCAAGACCGGGGCCGATCTTGAGGACGCCAAGGGCCAGCTGGAGGAGGTGGTCGAGCTGACGGAGAAGGCCTCCATGACCATCATGGACCTGGCCGACCAGATTCAGGCCGACATGGACAACCTCAATGGTCAGATGCTGTCCCTAAACAACCTCGAGTCCCTTTTGACCGACGGCCCGTCCGCGGCCCCTTCGGCGACCGGCTCGCCGGCCGGCCTCCCGGCGGTGCCCCGCGGGTTCATGGACAAGTTCGTGGAGGTCCAGGCCTTCGTCGATCGCTTCGGCGGCCAGGCCGAGCAGGTCCTGGAGGTTGAACCCGAGGAGAAGCCGGCAGGTCCCGAGGGCCCGCAGTCGGTGGTCGTCTTCGATCTGGACGTCGTTTTCCAGACCCTCTATGAGTTCTGCACCAACGAGTCGGTCAAGGAGCACATCAAGGCCATGCGGGAGGCCAACGGTTCCGGCGGCTTCAATTCCCAGGCCGTGGAGGAGGAGCTGTCGCTGGAGTCCGCCAGCCTGGAGCCCGATGACGGCTTCTACAACTTCCCCATCCAGGGGCTTCTGAAGCTGCTCTACTCCAACACGCCCAGCGAGGACTTCAAGAATACCCTCAAGAAGATGAACCAGACCGTGGACAGCATATTCCTGGAGCCCAATCTCCCCGTGGAGGGCAGTGAGGTGGAGATCCCGGCGGCGGCTCCCGGTCCCATCTTGGCGGCCGCCCCGGCCGCGGCCCCGCTGTCCCAGCCCTCGGCCGACGACATGCGGGAGCTGGGGGGGCTCATGCGGGAGCTGGAGGGACTACTGCCCCAGGAAGCCCAGGGCGGCACCCAGATCCAGATTGAGGGCTACGCCTCAATCCCCATCGCCGATCGCGACGCCATCGTCAACACGGTTGCCTCATCGGAGGCCCTGATCAAAAATACTTCCAAGCATTTGACGCACATAATGGAAGCCCTGTCGTTCCAGGACCTGTCAGGCCAGCGCATCAAGAAGATCGTCAGCCTAATCAGCGAGATTCAGGTACAGCTGTTGTCGCTTCTTGTTTCCGTCAACTCCAAGATCAAGGCCCACCATGAGGCCCCGTCGGTGGTCAGGCCTAAGGAGGAGCGGGAGAGGGTGGCCCAGGCCGAGGTAGACAAGATGATGGAGAAGCTGTCCGCCGAGCCTTCGGATCTCCTGGGACCAGGTGCCGAGAACAGGCTCGACCAGGGAGCCGTCAACGACCTGCTGGCCCAGTTGGGTTTCTGATTATCATCACCAAAGGCCAGGGTTTTTCCAATCTCTGGGCTATGTTTTTTTTGAGGGCAAAATGTCTCACTCCCGCTCGGCCCGTCTTCTCGGCCTCCCAGTCTGCCTCATCTCCCTGGCCTTCCTTTTGGCCTCCTGCGTCCAGATAGTCGACCATTCCCAGCCCCGGGGCCCGGCCGAGCCGTCTTCCTCGGAGGCCGACCAGGCCTACGACCGGGGCGACTTCAAGGCTGCGGCGGCGGGCTACAAGAGGCTCCTGGACCAGGATCCCTCCAACCCCAGGAGGGAGACCCTCTTGGCCATGTACGGCCTTTCCAGCGAGAGGGCCGGCAACTTCCTACAGGCGGCCGAGGCCTATCGGACGCTGGCCGGCCAGTTTCCCGGTGGCGAGTACACCAGGACGACGAGCCTAAGGATCCCGGACCTCCTCATCCTGGCCGACCGGCCCGCCGAGGCCCTGTCCCAGGCCGAGGCCACGTACGCCGCGGAGCGGGATTCGGTCACCAGGGGGGCCTTGAAGCTGTCATCCGGCCGGGCCCAGTTCGCCCTGGGCAACTACAGGGATGCCCTGGTGGCCTTCCTCGTGGCCATGAGCGGCTCCGACCACTCGACCCGCGAGGCGGCCCAGAGGGGCGTGGAGGCCAGCCTTCTTAACCTTGGGGCCGGAGATTTGTCCGAGGTCCAGCGCCAGTACGGGCAGAACTACCCCGGGCCAGAGGCCAGCTGGTATCTGGCCCGGCAGGCAGCCATTTCCAGGGACCAGGCCCTTCTCGCCCAGCAGGCCGAGTTCTTCAGGCGCTATTTTTCCTCCCATCCCTGGGCCACGAAGCTGGAGGCCCTGTTGATAGACCCCGCCTCGCCCGAGGCCATGGCCCCAGGCGAGGGCTATGACCCCAGGCCGGTCATGGCGGCCTTCGGCGGCTCCCAGCCCGCCACGGGGACCTTGCCTTCCCTGGGTCCCATGAGTGGCCTTGGCGGCCGGGTGGTGGTTGGAGCCCTTTTGCCTCTCTCCAACGCCTCCAGCGCCAAGTTCAGCCAGGACATCCTGGCCGGCCTGAGGCTGGCCCTGGCCCCACTTGGTGCCCAGGTGGCCGTGGAGGAGATGGACACCGCCGGGGATCCCGGCCAGGTGGTCAAGCTGGTCTATGAGGCCGCGAACCGGCCGGAGGTCATGGCCCTGGTCGGCCCCCTGGCCAGCCGCGAGGCCCTGGCGGCCGCCCAGACGGCCCAGTCGTCCGGCCTGCCGCTCATAAGCGTTTCCCAGAGGATGGGCCTGACCACCGGGCGGCCCATGGTCTTTCGGGTATTCTTGACCCCCAAGCACCAGGCCGAGGCAGTGGCCCGCTACGCAGTCAGGGTCCTTGGCCTTAACCAGCTGGGCGTCCTCTACCCAGCCGACCAGTTCGGACAGACCATGTACGGCTACTTCCGGGACGAGGCGCAGAGGCTTGGGGCCCAGCTGGCGACCGTTGACTCCTACGACCCCGGGCGACGCGACTACACCGAGGCCGTAAACCGCCTGACCGGGGGAAAATCGGTCCGCAGGGCCTCGACCTCCTACCAGGCCAAGGTCGCCTTCCAGGCGCTCTTCGTCCCTGACTCGGCGGCGGCCATCTCCCAGATATTGCCCCAGATGGCCTACAATGACGTGACCAGGATGGTCTACCTTGGCAATTCCCTCTGGTTGGCCCCCGATCTGGCCAGAAATTCCGGCCGCTACCTCGGCGGGGCCGTCATCCCTGACGCCTTCAACGCCCTTAGCGAGAGGCCCAGGGCCGTGAGCTTCAAGGACGCCTTCCTGGCCGCGACCGGCCGAAACCCCGACCAGTTCGCCGCCTACGGCCACGACGCCGGCCTGGCCCTGGCCACGGCCTTTTCCGCCGGGGCCGGCAACAGGGCCGAGCTCGTGAACGCCCTCCTATCCATCAGGCCCTTCGACGGGGCCACCGGGCCATTCTCCTTCGGGCCCGACGGCGAGTACCAGGTCGAGCCCCTGATGGTCACGGTCGAGGGGACCGGCTTCAAGCTCTTGGCCGAGCCGGCCCAGGAGAGGTAGGGCTGGCTTCCAGCCAGGGCTCTTTTTTTGCGACCGCGCCGCAGGGGACGGTTCCCGGCCTCGGGGCGTGGCCCTTAGACTGGACGGCGGGCAACAAGCCAGGCATACGATTGCCCGTTAGCCTCTCCATATGGGGCCCTTGGCCGGCCCCAGATTGCCATTTCCGATTTGTTTTCAGTGCCCGAGATTGCCGGTACTCCTGGCCATTCGGGCTAAATATCCAGACTGTGTAGCCAGAACGCTACTTTGAGAGGTACCACATGTGCATTTCAGATGTCCAGGCCAGGGAAATCCTGGATTCGAGGGGCAATCCCACAGTTGAGGTCGATATAGTTCTCCAGAGTGGCGTTTTCGGCACGGCGGCCGTGCCCTCGGGGGCCTCCACCGGTAGCCACGAGGCCCTGGAGCTCAGGGACAAGGATCCCAGCCGCTACGGCGGCAAGGGAGTCCTCAAGGCCGTCAAGAACGTCAACGAGATCATCGCGCCGGCCCTGATTGGCCACGGCGTCTGCAACCAGTCGGCCATCGACAAGCTCCTCCTGGGCCTGGACGGCACGCCCAACAAGAGCAAGCTCGGGGCCAACGCCATCCTTGGCGTGTCCATGGCCGCGGCCTGCGCCGCGGCCGAGACTCTCCAGCTGTCCCTCTTTCAGTATCTGGGCGGGGTAGGGGCCAGACAGCTCCCCCGGCCCATGATGAACATCGTCAACGGCGGCTCCCACGCCAGCAACAACGTCGATTTCCAGGAATTCATGATCATGCCCCTCTTCGGGGAGAGCTTCTCCGAGGCCCTGAGGTGCGGGGCCGAGGTCTTCCACAGCCTAAGGAAGATCCTGGCCGACGCGGGCCTGTCCACGGCCGTTGGCGACGAGGGTGGCTTCGCCCCTGACCTCAAGGACAACGAGAGCGCCCTGGATTCCATCGTCAAGGCCATCAAGGCGGCCGGCTACAAGCCCGGCACGGACGTGGTCATCTGTCTGGACGCCGCCGCCTCCGAGTTCTACGACGCCAAGAAGAAGAAGTACGTCTTCTCCAGGTCGGACAAGTCCGCCCGCTCCTCCGATGACATGATCAAGCTCTATTCCGACTGGATCTCCAGATACCCCATCAGGTCCATCGAGGACGGCCTGGCCGAGGACGACTGGGCCGGATGGGCCAAGCTCACGGCTAAGCTGGGAGCCTCCGTCCAGCTGGTCGGCGACGACATCTTCGTCACCAACACCACCCGCCTGGCCAAGGGCATCGAGGAGAAGGTCGGCAACTCCATCCTCATCAAGGTCAACCAGATCGGCACGGTCACCGAGACCATCGAGGCCATCGAGATGGCCCACAAGGCCGGCTACACGGCCGTAATCTCGCACCGTTCCGGCGAGACCGAGGACACCTTCATCGCCGATCTGGCCGTGGCCACCAATAGCGGGCAGATCAAGACCGGCAGCCTGTCCAGGAGCGAGCGCATATGCAAGTATAACCGCCTTCTCCGCATAGAGGAGCAGCTTGAGGGGACCTCGGTCATCAAGAGGCCCTTCTGATACTCTTGTTCTGGCCCCGGCATCGTGAATGCGCCCCTCAAAAGACGGGACCTGGATTGAGCCGATCCAGGTCCCGTCTTTGTTTTATTGATTATCATTTGAACAGAAGAAGTTGCCCCTTGAAAATGGCTAAATTATTCTATATTGGTGAACTGGTCATATCGGACGCCCCTAATGCTTGCTGGACGCCTCCCTCTCACACTCCCCGTTCCGGCAGGCAGCGGAAATGCGATTATGGCAAGGCCAGAATCGACATCCCCAGACTCTTGGGAGAAGCCGCCCGACCAGCATTTCCGGTGGTTTGCCATTACACCTTCAGGGAGGCTGGAAGTGTCCGTGGACACCGTCCTGTGGGCGATGCGGGCGAAGAACCCCGTCGATTTCCTGTCATTGTTTTTGACGAGCATGATTTATGCGAGTTCATCGTTCCAGAAGGGTTTCCCCGTGGAACGCTCGGCCGTTCTCTGAAATCCAGTGCGAGTTGCAATTTCGTCCGAAATTCTGCTTATCCATAAAGATTAAAAAGAAGATTTATTCTTTTGAGTTGATTGGCAGGCGTTGCTTCAGGCCGCTTGGGGCAAGGCCGCGTTAGCGGGCCGGGTCAACAATGGGATGGAAGAAGGGCTGGTCGCCGGCGGGCGGATCCGGTGGTGCCAGCCCCGGCATGGTTCTGGGCCAAGCCATGCCCCTGACCTGCCGTGGGGGACGGAGACTGGGCGAGAGGGGCGGCGGGGCGTGGTTTCGTCGGGGCGATCCTGCGCTCCATGGTGCCAGGGGCCACGGCTAGGAGTTTGGCGGCATGGCCGAGGGGGCGGCCTCCAGCAGGGCCTTGGGGTCAATGCGCTGCTCGGATATGGATTTGACCAGCCTGGCCGCCTTGTCGGGGGTAACCATGGCCAGGATCTTGCCGGCGTTGCTCCCGGGCATGGCCGAGAGGATCGAGACGGCCACGGAGTCGTCCATGCTGCTTATGAGGACGCCGGCCTGTTCCGGCTTCATGCCCTTGAACGCGGTCACCAGGTGCTCTATCCTGGCGTCCTTGAGCTGCTCGTCCTCCTGCTGCTGCTGCGCCCTCAGGGCCTTCTGCTCATCGAGGATGGCCTGGTTGCGGGCCACCAGTTCGGTCAGTTCGCCCTTGGAGCGCTCTGAGGCCAAAAGCTTGGAGTTGACGTCAGTCTCCAGGGTCTTAAGGGCCTCCTCCCTTGTGTTCAGCTGGGCCTCGCGGCGGTTTAGCTCGAACTCGCGGCGGGATAGTTCCTCGGACTTGGCGTTGTTCTGGCTGGCCACGTTGGGCGGCAGCTGTGGCGTTCCCTGGACTTGGGCGGGCGCAGGGGTGGTGCCGGGGGAGGTCCCGTCGGGGCGGGCATTTTGGGTCGAGGGGGGCCTTTGGGGCTGCCGCAGGTCCTCGTCGCCGGGGGGGAGGGGTATGGAGGCCTCGGCGGAGGCGATGGCCAAAAGAGGCCCGCTGGCCGAGGTAAGGAGGGCTGCCCCCGAAGCCATGGAGCCGATGGCCAGGGCCGGGGCGACGGCGACGGAGGTGGCCGGAATCGCGGCTGCAGAGGCCTCGGCCAAGGCCGCCTGGGCCGATGGGGTCGAGGGCATGACTGCCATAGGATTGTCCGAGGACTTGAGATACAGGCCGGAGACCACGAGTCTGGCCACCAGGCCGAAAAGGACAACCAAAATGAGAACCCTCAGGGCCGGGAGGCCCAGGCCTGGTTTGCGCCTGGGCGGCGTGGCGGCGGGTGGGGTGGCTTGTTCCCGCCAGGCGGGGGGGACGGCCGGCGGGGCTGGCCGGTTCCGGCCAGTCCTGGCTGCCGCCGAGGTGGCCGGACCGCTAGCTGTTCTGGCTGTCTTCGTCTTGGGTTGCATCCGTGGCCTCCTGTCCGCGCCTGGCCCTGGCCAGGGCGGCCAGCTCCTCCATGATGTTCTGCTCGGTCCGCAACTGCTCGGTCTTCCAGGCGAGCCTTTGGTTGTCCTTGAACTTCTCCATGATCCGCCTGTCGGTAACGGCCTTCCGCAAGGCCACCCGTTCCTTGGCCTCCTCCCTGCGGCTCAGGGCCAGGAGCTCCAGAAGTCTCTTTATTTCCTTTCTGATCCTTTCCTGGTGGCTACTGTACATGAGAAGGAGGGGGCCTGACAGGCGGCCCCCGCTGGCCAGTTCCGAGAGTTGGTCAGCCATCTCGGCCAGCTTCAGGTGGCAGGCGTTTATCTGGCCCTCAAGTTCCCTGATGCTGGCCTGTCTCTTGGCCAGCCTTACGGCCGCCTCTTCCTCCTTGCGCTTTCGGAGGCTGATCATGAACTCAAGTCTGAACCTGAAGCGGGCCATGGGCTTCCTTCCTCGCTACCCGGCCATCCCTGTTGGAGGGGCCAGGGCTTTGGGCCTAGGTAGAAAGCAAAATGCGGGCCACAAAAGGCAGGATATATGTCCTGGAGAAGCTATTCTCGCCTCGGGCTACAAATTTTTCTGGAGGCTCGAGCCGTCCGCGGCCAAAGCATACTTGGAATTGGCGAGCGGCTCAGTCCCATCGCCGATTCTTACGCCCAAGGGTAATCAGAATCCCAAGTATCTTCATGGGGCTTGCGTCTTGAGACTGGCCATCCAGGATCGTTGCAGTTCAGGCTGCGGGATTCCGACGATTTCAGCGGCCTGACCTTGCGTGATACCTGCGGTATTGACAAGTTTTTCGATAGCGATAACCAAATGGCCTTTACCAGCGACCTCTCCAGGCTTTTTGACCCCCAAGTCTCTGCAGACGTGCCGCTGCCTTATTATTCAGGATATGCCTGGCATGGGCCTCTGTCCCTCTAAGACGGATTGTGTCAGCGGCGGTCAGGTCTTCCCTTACTATCCCTCCTCAGACAGCTGGTGGGCAAAGGTCATGGCTGGCCGGTTCCTGATAAGATGAATTTGGCTTCCAGAGAGACCCTTTGGCCATGGACGGGGACACATCAGGGCAATATTACCCCATGGCCCGTCACTCCTGGCCAAATTCCTGATCTATGTTCTTCATTTCCTGGACCCTGGCGTCGGCCTGGTCGGCCACGCCCTTGGCCCTGTTTATGGGCACGGCCGGGTGCAGGGTCGGGCTTTGGACCAGGAGGTCGTCGGCCGGCGGCGGCAGGACGTGGCCGGAGGCGGTCGCGGGAGGCGGCGCGTCCTGCTTCTCGGGCCTGGTGGCGAGGAAGGCGACGGCGGCCACCAGCAGGACCAGGGCAGCGGCCCCGGCGATCATGGCGAGCCGGTTTCTGCCGCCGGGGGCCTCCATGTCCAGGCCAGAGGCGGCGGCAGGGGCGACGGGCTTGCGGCCCAGCCTGAAATTGAAGCCGCAGGCGGGGCAGTCCGTGGCTGGCATCAAGACGGTGCCGCCGCATCCTGGGCAGCGCAGGCTGGGTCTGGCGGGGGCTTGTTCGCTCATTGGGGGTCCTAGGGCGCGGCCCTTGGCCGCGCGGAGAGCCCAGGCAGGCGCCTGGGAGGGCTTGCCTCTACTCGTCGGCCGGGCGCCAACCCCAGTTGTTGGTGGCCACGGCCAGGTAGAAGGCCCCGATTGGAGGCCGTCCGGTCTTGAACTGGGGGAGGTGCAGGAGCGTCCCCTGGGTGCCGGCCTCTTCCAGGGACTGGCGCAGATCCTGGGACCGACCCGTGTCGGGGGCTGATATGAGGGCCCTGGTCAGCACCTGGGCCTGGGCCAGGCCAAGGTAGGCCTGGTAGTCAAGGGTCAGGCCCCTGGGGCCATATTTGTGCAGCACGGCGTCGTAGGCTTGGGTTATCTGGGATTTAGGGTTCAGCACCGCCGGGAAGACCATGCCTTCCCACAGCCCGCCGGTCATCTCGGTGACCTCCAGGCCAGGGGAGTTGAGTGAGTTCGTCATCCACAGGGTGTCCTCGGGGAGCCTGTTCTTGAGGGTTCTCACTATGGCCGCCGCTGGCCCTGTCGGCAGCCACAGAAGGATGGCCCCGGCACCAAGGGCGTCCTTTTCTAGGTCGCCCCAGTTGCGGAAGCTGGCCGAGAGGGGGACTGGTATAAGGCCGATGCCGTGGCCGGCGGCGGTCCTGGAGGCGAACTCGAGTTCCCTTTGCCCTGATTCGGATTGATAGTGGATGAAAAGGATTGAGCCGTTGGGGCCGAGCTTCCTTGCGGCGTAGGCGATTAGACCATCCAGCTCGTCCTCGGCCGCCGGGATGATACCGATGGGGTCATCATCCCTGGCCTGGTAGGGGTCTGACTGGTTGGTCCAGGGGCCGAACCAGACCAGGCCCGTGCGCCTGAAGTAGTCCGCCGTGGCAGCCGATCTGGCGTTTGCGGCACCGCCAACGGCCAAATCGGGCTGGATTTGCTGCATCACCGTGTTCAGGCGGGCTGGGAAATCAGGCAGGCCGTCATCCATCTCCTGGGAATATATATCGATGGTCCTCCCGCCAGCGCCGCCGTTGAGATTGAGGAAGCTGAGCATTGCCTTGAGGCCGCACAGGTAGTCGTAGGACAGGGCCTGGGGGCCCAATGGCGAGGCCCAGGATATGATCTTCCAGGGTCGTTGGTCGGCCATGAGATGCGAGCCCGGGAGTAGGGACAGAGCCAGGGCCAGCATTGTGGCCAAAAGCGATCTAGCCAAATTAGCCCTCCATGAACGGTTGAGCCCTGGCCGGAATTGGGGCTTCCAGGCCCGGCCATGGCTGGATACATCCGATATAATATCCCAGACTATGGAAAACTGTCAAATTTCGGCAGAATTACCCACAACAGTCAGCAATTTGTTGAATTTGACTGGACCCGCAGGGACTGGAAGAAAAAACATCTTCCAAATCAATATATTAGCCATGGGGTTGGTCAAATTGTTAATTATTATTCTAAATCTGGTTTCGAGGAGGCCAGGGCCACAGGTTGACTTTCCCCAAATGCATTGGGTAATATCTTTCATCGTGTCCAGTGGCGGCCTGCCCGCCATCGCGTCCGGCCCAGGCCAGGACGCCAAATGGCCCTTTGGGTGACCACATGCTTCCCAGAGGTCGTCCCGCCGGGTTCTCTTTCCAGCCACTCCCCCCTTAGGCCCCGAGAAGACAAGGGCCATGCTGCTGTCCAGGCCCCTGGCCGGCTGGCCGACGAGGAATAATTCCATGACGTTGGACGAGCTTTTCGAGATAATGAAGGACAAGGCCGGCAAGGTTAGCCTGGCGGCCCCGGTCACGGCCTCAATCCTTTTGAATATCGCCGGGGACGTGCCCAGGAGCTGGTTGGTCGCAATAAACGGGACCGCGGTCGCGGTCCACGATAGCCCGCCAGCCGGGAACCCGGACCTGGAGGTATCGACCAGCGAGGACGTCCTCCTTAAGGTGGCCGGCAAGGAGCTTTCCCCGATGGCGGCTTTTTTTACCGGCAAGATAAAGGTCAAGGGCGACACGGGCCTGATATCGCATCTCAAGAGCCTGTGGCCTGAATCCTGAGCCTTTTTGGTCTAAAATAATTAGAATCAAGCAGTTCTTGGAGATATTTTTGTCTAGGTATGGACTATCTATAATGGCATCTTTATTTATATAAAAATATTTATCTTTAATATATTGATGGTAATATTTAGATAAATATAGAATAATTAATAAAAATAGTAATTTTAAAAAATTATAAGTATAATATTAGATGCTAAATTTTATCAATAACGACATTAATATAATTTATATTGCAATATAGTTAAAAATATTGTATATATTATTCTTTAAAATATCTTGAGATATCTATTTTTTTATTTTTAAGTTAATGATGTGATTTTAACTTGTCTTTAGCAATTTTTAGCTGATTTAGGATCAAATTGGAGCATACCTGCCCCATGAGGCCCAAGACTAGCCGAAAACCGACCGATCTCGCTTGATCTTGGCCATCTCGTTTGAACTTAGGACGATCTATCCCCACCTCCCCCGAACCGCGCCTTTTGAGGCCTCCAATCGGGCAGGAACTGTGGCCGATCACGGCCCTTCTTGTCTGAACTGGCAAGCTTGGGCCCAAAACTCGCCGGAACTGTGGCCGAACTCTGCCCTCCTCGTCTGAACAGCATGCCTTGGGCTCAAAACTCATCGGAATTGTGCCCGATCTCGGCTATTGTCTTTCCCAATAAATATCCGCTCATGGCTCCAGATGGATGTTTCGTTAAAAAACTTGCCAGCTTATCCTACAATGGTTTTTTGCGTGTAGGCATAGGCTTTGAACTATCCACACAGGTTTTGGTGTTTTGCGCTTTTGGCTAAGGACTGTTCACACATGAGGTGGCTAGGTGCGAAAATATAATGCTCTGCTGGAAATTAGGCCGGTCTGGAGTCTGTGTCCCTGGTGTCTTGTAGATCTAGCCTTCCTCTAGCCACACTTTGGCATCACTAGATCGATTGTGGTAAAGCCAGACCAATTGCGGTCACTTTTAGTCTAGCTGGACCATCAGAAATGTCCCAGGAAGCGTTATTTAGGTCTCGACGAAAAAATTTTTTGGGCACTTTTTCCCACAATATTTTGTATTTATTTTAGGGAGGCTGGCCAACATGATGTGTAACTTAAATTTAATTAGTTGTTAATGTGTAGAAAATACTTGACAACGTAATTAAGAACAGTGTAAATAGAACCAAGATTACTGTAGCGGGGGGAGACTCCCTTTTCCAACAACCGCTCTAACCGAAATGAGGTGCAATTTTGGCTAAGAACACTTTAAAAAACATCAGGGAGCAGATGCTCCTGAGCAAGGCCGAGCTGGCACGCAAGGCTGGTGTTTCTCCCATGACCATCGATCGAATCGAGAATGGGGAGAAGGCCCGCATGGAGACCATGAGGAAGATTATTTTAGCCTTGGGGTTTTCTTTGGAAGACAAAGACAAGATCTTCGCCGATCTTCTTTGAAAACGGGGGCCGGGTTCCTATTTTCCGCCCCCCCGGCCCTTTTTTGCCAAAATATATATAAAATTAAAGATTATTTTTTTATTTTATATAAGTATTATCTAATTTTTTATTTAAATAGTATTTCCATAAGTTAATTTTCTTATGTTATTACATATCTTTTTTTAATAAAATGTATTTAATATTATATAGTGGTATAATTTTAAGTATTTTAAATAAATTTATAGTATTAATACATCTAAATAGTTTTGTTATTGGATAAAAATATGCGATATTAAATAATTTTTTAGCCTGAATGGCTTCCATGGCCACTAGTGCCTCATTTTTTCAAAAGAGGCGGTCAAGCACGTCCCCATTGCATAAGAACAAACGGTGGCCTTATTGAAAGTTTGAGATGTCTTCGCCGGTCAAGTCAAGAAAGGCAAAGTATTTGGCCCGCAAGGGCGGGCAGCCTGCGCCAGGGGCGGGACTGGCCGTGGGGCGGCAGGGCCAGTGAGTGGGCAAGACCCTCACAAGCGGTGGTATTGAGCCTTCCTGAAATTCGTAACAACTTGATTCGACGGTTTTTTTATGTTTTGACTTTTTTTTGCAGGTATTTTAGATTAGTATTGTTTGGCCTTGGCCCCCGCGGCTTCGTCCCTGGCGGGCCAAAGTGCCTGTAAGGTACTTTTGTTGACCTAAAAAACTTGTTTTTATTGCTTGAAGTCTATATTTTTAGCCAAATATGGTGAGTTTGTCGGTTTTGGCAAGAATGGCCGAATAAGTCATCGAAGCCCACGCGGCAACTAGTCCAGGTGGCCGCTTTTTCCTTTGGTGGGTCCATTGATAAGGTGGAGATAACTAATGTCCGTCATAGGCTTCGACATAGGAACTTATGCCGCCAAGGCCCTTCTGCTGAACATCAAGGGCAAGGGCAAGAACTATTCCGTCTCCCTTGACGGCCTGGGCATGAGCCAGATGCCGCCAGGGGTCATGTCACAGTGGGAGGACCAGCCAATCCCGGCCAGGACCGCCATGGGAGCCGCCATGCGCTCGCTCGTCAAGCTCTGCAAGCTCAGCCGGGGCCGGTACGCCGCTCTGTCCCTGAGCGGCGAGACGATGATCATCAAGAAGATCACCATGCCGGTGGCCACCCAGAAGGAACTCAAGCAGTCATTGGCCCTGGAGGCCGAGCAGTACATTCCATACCCCATCAACGACGTCAACATCGACGGGCACATCCTCAGCACCGACGACCGCTATGGCCAGATGTCGGTCCTTCTGGTGGCCGCCCGCAAGGAGGTCGTCTCCAATTACATCCAGGCCGTGTCCCTGACAAAGGTCCTCAAGCCAGCCGTCATCGACGTCGACTCCCTGGCCTTCTACAACGCCTTTGACTTCGTCTACCCCAATTCGCGCGAAAACGTGATCCTGGTCGACATAGGGGCCTCCCTCATCCACATCACCGTCCTCAGCGAGGGCCTCCCCCATACCATCAAAGAGGAGAGCGTCGGCGGCCAGCGGATGACCGAGGAAATCGAGGACGCCTTCGGCCTGCCCCCTGACCAGGCAGAGGCCATAAAGCTGGGTACCGTCGAGGCCCCGGACAAGGGCGAGGTCAACGATATCGCCGACCGCCTCGTCAGCAACTGGCTGGCGGCCATTGAGAGGTCCATCGACTCCATAAGGAGCGAGATCCAGGAATACAATCCGAGCAAGATCATTTTGGCCGGCGGCTGCGCCAACCTCTTGGGTCTGGCCGATCAGGTCCAGAACCACTTCAACGTCCAGACCGAGATCTTCAATCCTTTGAAGTTCGTCAAGTATAACCCAAAAAAGTTCGATCCCGGCTATTTGGAGTACATCGGTCCCCAGATGGCCGTGAGCTTTGGACTGGCTATTCGGAAACAGGAAATCATCTAATTTTTTGTGATTTTTATCTGTTTTGACAAAATATATTTTCTTGTTTGCATTTTTGCGCTAAGAAAATAAAGATAAATATTATATAAATGTTATACTAACGCTGGTTATCCAGATATTTGCTATATTAACATTTAGTATTTGCGTTATATATAAAAATAATGTTGTATTAGTTCAATATAAAGTGTCTTTATAAATTTATTGCTGATATTTTTGTCTTTTAGTAGGCCATAAACAACGTAGCTGGTATCCATACTTCCTTCGACCACTGGTCGATGGTTTCCTTGGGTTAATTCCATGATTAAAATCAACTTATTGCCTCTGGAGTCTTTTCGGCAGACCGCCAGCGGGCAGCTCTCGGTGACCATCTTCGTAGTCTGCCTGATGTTTATCGGCGGTGGCCTGTACGTCTTCAACAAGCTTTACATGGCGCCCAGGATGGCGAGTCTCCAGGCCACCAAGAGCGAGACCAACCAAAAGCTGGACAACATAAAGGCTGCCTCGTCCAAGGCCCTTAAACAGACCACCGACTTCGTGGAGCAGATGGTCCAGGTATCGACCATCTCTGGCCTGGAGGAAAGGCGCCGGGATCAGGCCAGGCTCTTCATGGCCCTATCTGGCGAGATAAACAACCAGACTTCCTGGCTCGTCAGCGTCACCCATGCCGATAACGCCCTGGCCATCAAGGGCATGGCCATCGACAACCCGACCGTGGGTGCCCTCTTGACCCGCCTGCAGTCCCAAGACCTCCTTCGTAACGTAGAGCTCCAGCAGGTTACCGGTACAACACTTAACGGGCTGCCCCTGGTTTCCTTCGACATCAAGGCCGAGACGGCTTTCCCGGAGGCCACCTTGGTCGAGCAGGGACTGCCGGACATTCAGCTTCCAGACAGTGAGCAGATCAAGAAGCTCGTCACTGCCATTTCCCCTGATTTGGCCACCGCCTTGGATCGGAACAAGCAGGTGGGCAAGGCCCTTTAAGCGGGCCAGGCCCACTGCCTGGCACCGGCTCAAGGCCCCAGGCTATTTACCGCCGGCCCAGCGGACCGGCCGAGTCGTAGGACTGAGAGGCGACGCATGGCCAAGGCCCAAAAGCAGCAGAAACCGCCCGATTTCTTCACCAAGGTGGCCAAGCTCACCAAGGGTGCCAAGGCGGCCATCCTCGTGGCCACCGTGGTCGCCGTTTTCGCCGCCTTTTATTTTCTGCATTATGCGACCTGGGAGCAGACGGTCGTCACCCTGCAAAGTGAGGTCGAGACCCTTTCCAAGTCCCTGGTCACCGAGCAGGGCAACCTCAACAAGCACAAGACCATCGATGAATTCATCAAGCCGGTCGAGTTCACTCACAGCTACCTGAGCCATTTTCTGACCAATGACAACGATATAGACAGATTGGTCCAGATATTGTCCGATTTGGCCTCCCAGGCTGGCGTAAAGGTCAACTATTTTTCGCCCAAGCAGGTCGTGCCCAAGACCGACTATGCGGAGATCCAGTTCGCCATGGACTTCGAGGCCCCTTTCCTGAACGTCCTGAAGTTCCTATATAGCCTCAGCCAGATGGATAGGATAATCAATATAACCTCGGTGAACATGGGTACCCCTGCTATGGTCGACAATCGGATGGTGATGCTGAAGATCCGGTGTCTCGGCAGCACCTACAGGGTCCTGAACCCCGACGACACGAAGGCCGCCTCTTAGTCGCAGCGGGCCCGGCTGGCCCTTGGGCTGCGGACCACATTTGGTTGAAAGTTGGACCAGTAATTGCATGCAAAAGTTTCGGCCGGGAAGATATCACCGGCCCCCTCGGTCCGGCCATGGGCAGACAAGGGCATTTCCTTGGCTAGCTGGGGGGATGCGGTCAACGGAACTTGATGCCAGCAAAGACGGCTTGCCAGACGGGCGTCGGCCAAGACCAGTTGGCTGGCGGTCGAAGGGTACCTATCCAGGATTTCCCAAATCCAGGGTCCATTTGCGAGAGTCCCTAATGATGCCTGTTAATTTCAAGTCGAATATCGGATCGGGCCTCCTTCTTTTCCTGGTCCTGCTGGCCCTGCTCCTCTGTCTGGCGCTTCCGGCCCTTGGCCAGCAGGAGGGCACGGTAGACCTTTCGGTCGAGGTCTCCTCCTCCGGAGGTTACCAGACCGCTGACGAGGCCTTGCCTCCACAGAGTGGCGGGTCCCAACAGGGCGATTTCCTGTTCCCAGATCCCCAGGGTGCGGGCCTTCCGGGCGGTGCCGACTCGGGCCTCCCGCCGGATCCGTCCCAGTCCTACGCCCCGCTGCCAGACTACGTGGGTGACCAGAACACGTTGCCCATGCCGCAGGCCACCATCCCCGCCCCCAACGTGGATCCCAATGCCCCGCCCCCGGTTCCGCCAACGTTCGGCGAGACCACCCAGCCGGACCCGGAGCCCAAGACCCCCGAGGAGGCGGCCCTCCAGGAGGAAAAGAACGAGACCTTCGGAAAACTAGATGCATGGCATTCCGGGGTCATGGCCAACTATGTCTTCAACGTCACCCTCATGGCCGATCCCTTCATGCCCATTGACTCCGCAAGGGCTCCAACGACCACCGTTGAGGACCCCAACATCAAAAAGCCCATGATACAGAAGCTATCCTTGAGCCAATTCTCCCTGCAGGCCATAATGGGGGCCGATGGGCCTGACGAAATATATGCGCTGGTAGAGAGCGGCGGCAGGGGCTATATCCTGAAGAGGGGGACCATGATTGGCCCCAATAACGGCTACGTCAGGGAAATCAATGACTCCACGGTGGTCATAGCCGAGCCGGAGGTCAATTTCCAGGGCGAGACGACCTTCAAGGAGACCGTTTTCAGGCTTGACCAGCTTGACGACGATGGACTGGAATCCTTCGAGGAATAGTTGGACGCCCCCTGGCGCCAGCCAGGGGGCGTTGGGACGGGTGCCGCCTCTTCCTGCCGGAAGTGGGGGCTGGGGGTAAGCCGTGGGAGCGACCTTCGTCACTAAACCAATCATTTGGGTGGCCCTAGTGGCCGCTTTGTTGACTTTGCTTCCCGTTTCCCCAAGGACCCTGGAGGGAGCCGAAGAGGTCCTGGAGATCCGGCTTGAGCCCGAGGGCTCGGGGGAGGCCACAGGCGGGGAAAACCTGCCGGCCGATTTCGGCGACCAGCCCCAGGCGGAATCCCTTTCCCTGGACCAGCTTTCCCTCGTGGCCGTGGTCATGGCCGCTGATGGCCAGACGGCCATGGTGGATTACGGCGGCCAGGGCCTCTTGCTCAGGCAGGGCAGCCCAATTGGACCAAATAATGGGTATGTCAAGTCTATTGGTCCTGATAACGTGGTCATAGAGGAACGTCAAGTTGACGACTCTGGAGATATAATTCTCAAGGAAACAACCCTTAGGATAGATCGACAGGTGGATTAAGGCTTAAAATCCTTTGAAGAATTAGGCCAAGGAAGCAATTAAAATATTCTTAACAAATTTTTTATTTTTCTTTTAATGCCTGAATTCGCTGGATTTTTTTCCACGCTAGGTTGAAAAAGCGTCCACTTCTGGTGGTCAGCGATTAAAGACCTTGGCCTGAAAAGCCGATTATAAAGTCGGGATCGAAAAAGCCCGCAAGGTTCCTTGGGCCGCCCAAAGATACCTGCGGGAGGCGGTGAGCCGGCTCCGGAAGCTGATCCTTGAAGGCTCCCGTGTGCGAAAAAAATCAAGTGGCCCATTTAAGGGAATTTAGCTTCTTCCCGCCAGCGAGGAGAACATCATGAGATCGATATTCGTCACCAGGCCAATCATGTGGCTGGCCCTGTTCGCCATGTTGGCCTTGGCCCCAGTCCCGGCCATGGGCCAGGTTGACTTCGCGCCCAGCGCTTCCGACTCGCAGATAGCGGTCGACGAGCTCCAGCCGGTCGCCCAGGCTCCAATGGATCCGACCAACGCAGGAACGCTGGTCACGGATCCCTTCAGCATGATGGCCAACAAGGTCTACACCGGAAAGCTCATCTCGCTTGATTTTCAGAATGCCGACATCCACAACATCCTGCGGCTGATCGGCGAGGTTTCCGGCAAGAACGTCGTCGTTTCCGACCAGATCAGCGGCAAGGTGACCCTCAAGCTCTCCAAGGTGCCCTGGGACCAGGCCCTTGACACCGTCCTGGCCTCAAAGAATCTTGGGGTCATCGAGAACGGCAACATCCTGCGGATAGACACAATTGACGCCATCAGGCGGGCCACCCCTGACATCAGCGACCCGTCCACCAGGGTGGCCCTGGTGAGGAAGATCTTTACCCCCAAGTACGCCTCGGTCAGCAGCCTGGCCGGCGAGATGGACAAGGGCAAGAGCATGCGGGGCAGCGTCAGGGTCATCGGCAACGACATCTACGTCGAGGACGACATCTCGACCATCGCGGCCATAACCCAGATCTTCATCCGCAACGACAGGGTCACCAAGCAGATCCTGATTGAGGCCCGGATCGTG
>JAISEK010000181.1 GCA_031264145.1 Deltaproteobacteria bacterium | reverse complement strand
GGCGTTGACCTCCTCGTCGTCGATGAGCCAGGGGTCGCGGAAACAGACCACGTTGCGACCCATCTGCTTGGCGTCGTAGAGGGCCTTGTCGGCCCGGCGGATGTAGTTCTCGATGGTCTCGCCGGCCCGGTAGGTGGTGTAGCCCACGCTGATGGTCACGGGGATGTCGCCGGTGTTGAACTTGTGGGCCTGGATGCGGTGGCGGAGCTTCTCGGCCAGCTTGTGGGACTGCTCAGTGTTGGTGTCGGGGGCGACCACGGTGAACTCGTCGCCCCCGAAGCGGGCCGGGTAGTCGTTCTTGCGGAGGCAGGTCCGCAGGAGTTCGGCCACCTGGACCAGGACCGAGTCGCCGACCAGGTGGCCCAGGGTGTCGTTGACCTTCTTGAAGTTGTCGACGTCGATGATGAAGAGGGCCATGGTCGGGGTGTAGGCCCCGAACTTCTCGACCTGCTCCTGGAGAATCTCCATGAAGCTGCCCCGGTTGTAGAGCTTGGTCATGGCGTCGAAGAGGGCCTTCTTCTTGAAGGAATTCAAGGCGTTGGAAATCTTGCGCCTCTCGACCAGCTCCAGGCGGGCCTTGCGCAGGATGCGCACCCTCTCGGCGTACTCCTCCTGGATGACCTGGATGGTGATCAGCTGGTCGCCCCCCTTGAGCTGGACGGCCTTGGCCACCAGGGGCAGCTCGTCGTTGTTCTTGGGGTTGGGCTCAAGCCAGATGCCGCTGCTGACCTTGTCCCCGGGCTTGGGCGAGTGCTCGAAGAACTCCTCGGCATCCAGGAGGAAATACTCGAGCATGGAGGAGTGGTCCCAGGGTTTGCGGCAAGGGGAGCCGTCCTCGTCGGCGGGGAACAGTTTCGAGTAGAAGGCCGGAACCTGGCCGTAGAGCTCATAGCTCAAAGGCTTAATCCGTCTCAGCAAGGCGAATTCCAGGCTGCATAGAAATCTGAGTCCGAGGGAATCGTCCACTAGTCGGCTCCGTATGGTTTTTTTGCCAAAGGCCGTTCCCGATTCGTCGCCGTCGCTGACTGGCCGCGGCAAGGCCCTGATCATGGCGGAACCGCGGCGGCCCCGGCCGGCTCGGGAATAGGGGTCGGGCGACCCAATGCTCAGGACTTGTCGACCATCTCCTCCGCCAAGGTGGTGAAGATCTTCTCAACGTTAAGGCCGGTTTTGGCGCTGGTCTTGAAAATCGTCACGCCCTTGGCCTCAAGGGAGGAGAGGACCTTCTCGGTAATCTCCCACTCTGGCTCCAGGTCGGTCTTGTTGATTATGAAGATGCTGGGAATACCCGAGCCCAGGATCTTCATGGACTCAACCCTGAGTTTCAGGGCGACGGTAAGGGTCTCGCCGCGTGTCCCGTCAACCACGAACAGAAGACCATGGGCCCCGCGCAGATATGACATGTTGACCAGACTATAGTTATCCTGTCCTTCCATATCCCAAAGCAGCAGATTAAGTTCTTTATCCTTAACATTAACAGTTTTTTTGCTTATTTTAACTCCCACTGTTGACAGATAGGCATCAGAAAATATAGAACTTACATATTGCCGGACCAAGGCAGTCTTACCGACTGAAAAAGAACCCAGCATACATATTTTTTTATTAATCATAGGATATTACCGGCAGAATACCTAGCCTGTTGTTGGCTGGCCCAAGGCTAGCCAACCGTGGGGCCTTCACTGGCCTACGATCGGCCCCAGCGGGAGAGCCTTGGGATATTTCATGGACCAGTTGGTTTGCCCACGGACAATGGCAACAAAACCATTATAATTAAATAATTTTAGCTTGTAAACTAGCTTGGGAGCGATATTATTTAGCGTATCAGAAATGCTCCCAGCCTAGCGAATAAGGATTTTACATGAGGCCCCCGTTAATGTCCAGAGGCCCGCAAGGGATTGGCACAGTCGCACGAAAGGGGCCTAATTTCAAGGGTTTTCCGAGGGACCGAACCCTGCCTGGGAGAGGCGGACGCGGAGCTCTATCTTCCTGCTGTCCTGATCCTCGACCGGCGGGCCCGTCTCGCTTTTGGCCGAGAACTGGCTGCCAAGCCCGTAGTTGGCGATGGGGATGCTAGAACCCCTGGCGTAGAGCATGGCCGCGACGGTCTTGGTCCTCTGCTCGCTGAGCTCAAAATTGCGCCGATCCTGGCCAGTTGCGTCGGCATGGCCGTATATGATCAGGCTTAGGGTCATCTGCATCTCGGAGGCCAGCTTTTCCAAGGTCACGATGTTCTCTACCGCCCTGGACAGGGCCGGCGCATCCTCTGCGATGGGCTCGTCCTTGTTGACGGGGAAATGGATGACCACCCCGTTGATGGCGCTGACCAGCGATTCCATCTCCATGGTCCTGGGGTCGGTCAGCATGGAAGTGTCCAGCTGCTGGACGCCAGGGATGGTCAGGGCCTTTTCCCTGGTGGCCAGGATCCAGCCCATGGGGGCCGAGCCGGACAGAGACAGAAGGCCAGTCTGGCCGTTGAAGTCCATCTTCACCGTCGGCAGCGGCTTGATGGCGTTGCCGAGCCTCTGGTCGACGATGGCCTCGTCCAGGGACACGTAGGGCCGGCTGGTGACCGTGAACCTTCCTGGGTCCAGGCGGCCCTCGCCAGCCAGGATCTCCGTGGGGTCCCTGGCCAGGTTGTCGTGAAGGACGACCACGCCCAGCCGGCCGTCCTCGGCCGGGCCCACATGGGTGACCACCAGGCCGGGCTCCTGTCGCAAAAGATCCAGGCCTCTCTCGAAATGGCGCCTGTCCGCCTCGGCGATCCTCCGGCGGCCCTCCTCCAGGCGAGACTCGACCCCGCCGAGAAGGTCCTGGAACCTTCTCTCGGACCGGCCGGAAAGGAAGGAGGAGACCAGGGCCAGGGCGACCAGGATGGCGACCGCCAGCGGCAGGACCCTCATCAGCCACGGCAGCTTCTTGGAGGCGTCCTGGTAGCGGACGGTCAAAAAATCCTCGAAATACCGGCGGCACTTCTTGAAGGCCTCGGTGTTGCCGTCAAAATTCTCCAGATCCTCGGCGCAATCGACCACCACCAGCTCAAGGGCCTGCTGGAGGTCCTGGGCCAGGGAGGCCGGCGGGTTGCCCCTGACGACGCAGGCCATGTAGACCGGGTCGGCCCTCCTCAGGAAAATGGCCCGCTCGCCGAAACGCAGGTTGTCAAGGTTCTCGCCCCGGCCGGTGGAAAAGCTGTCCTTGATGAATTCCTGGATGGCCGTGAACATGCCGGCCACCAGGTCGGAATCCCGGCTCTCGCCGCCCTCGGAGACGAGGTGGTCCAGGACGATGCCCGACTCGGCGTGGATTAGGTAGATTTCCTCGACGTGGTAGAGCAGGGTGTGGAGGAGGACGATCTCGCTGAAGGGCTTTCTGACCCGCAGGGCCTCCAGGCGCCACTTAAGGCCCTGCAGGGAAAGGCTCATCTCCAGGGTGCTGTTGAAATTCTGGAGCATCGAGGAAAAGGTCTCGGAAATCGAGCGCCTGATGGCCGGGCCTATGACCGGGAAGATATTGTTGGCCAGCGTCTCTGGGTTCCGCCTGACGGAGGCGCTGACGATCTTCTCCACCGTCGGGCCCAGGACGGTGTTTAGCTTGTCGTCCTTTCGGCTCCTCAGGAGGATGGCCTCGGTGATGACCTGGCTGAGGGCCTGGGCGTGGTTGCCGGGCTCGGTCAGGACGCTGCTCATGTACGACAGCTGGGCCATCTCCCGATCGATCAGGAGCCTTCTGAGCCGCCCCAGCTCGGTCTCGTCGTCTGGCCTTTCCGGCCAGGAGCCTGGACCGTCGGGAACGTTCAGATCATCGGCCGAAGGCGTATCGAGGCCGGAGGCGCACCTTGGGCTTCCCTCCCCCCCAGAATCAAGAAGGTTGCCGATGTCCTCCAGAAGGGAATCCTCGTCAAAGGGCCGCCGGCCTCCGTCGCCAGGCTCCAGGAGGCTGTCGATGTCGCTCAGGAGATCTTCCTCGCTGGGGGCGCGGCGTTCCTCGCCTGAAGGCTCGCCGGGGACTGGGTCCTGGCCCCTGGAGGCCATGTCCAGTAGCTCCGGGGGGACTTCCCAGAGGGATGGATCATCCTGGGGCACATCCGGGCCAGGGCCCTCCCCGCCCGTGCCCGCAGGGGCCGATTCCCCGGCCTCTGGGCCGGAATCGCCGTCAGGGGGGGGCGATTCGCTGGCAGGGCCAGACTCGGCAGCGTCCGATGCCGGATCCTCCCTAAGGCCAAGGTCCTCGCCCGTGGCCGGACGCTCTTCCGCCTCCGTGGCCAAGGCCCCCCCTGGATCCTGGCCAGAGGGCGGACCCTCCCCGGAGGCGGGAACTAAGGGTTCCCCGCCAACGTCCTGTCCCAGGCCCCCGGAGATGTCCTCGGGGAACCCGGTCTTTTTCCTGGAGAAAAGTCTTGAGAGTAAGCCCATACGCCTCTTTGTTGCCTAGGGAGTCCGGCCAAAGGGAGCGAAGTCACCACGGGCATGCACTACGGGCATGCACTATAGGGGGAACTGATCTATGGTCCTCGCCCGCATTTCCAGCCTGGCCGCGATCGGGGCGCTTGCGAAAGAGCCAGTAAGGCCGTCCCCAAAAACCTCCGGGGAAGGGCAACGGCCCCTGGCTCACCACTGGTTCTGGTTGCCCTGGTCCCCGCCCTGGTCGCCCTGGGAGTTCTGGTCGGTCTGGCCCTGCTGGTCGCCCTGGGCCGGCTCCTCCTGGTCCATCTCGGCGTCGTAGACCTGGCCGACCGGGGAGACGTCGATGTTCCAGGGCTTGGAGAGGGAGGCGACCATCTCCGTGATCATGGTCGACATGTGGGTCCTGTAGACCATGTCCGAGCGAATCTGGGTCGAGTTTTTTTCGAGGATGTTCAGCGAGTCGTTGTATTTCTCGTCGATCTTGTCGTTAATCTCGGTGGTCTCGGTCATTATGAGCTCGCGAAGTGTCCGCTCGAGGTTGTCTATGGAGGCCCCGAGCTTGGTGGCCCGGCGCTCGAAGTTCTCGTTGCTGGCGGACAGATCCGAGTTGACCTTGGATATGGAGTCGGCCCTGTCCCTCTGCTCCTTGGAGATGCTCTCCTGCAGTTCCCGGCGCTCGGCGGCCAGGAGCTCGGCCCTCTCCCTGGCCTCGGCCTTGACCTCCTCCTGGCGATCCCGCTGCTCTGTCTTTATGACCGCTTCCCTCTCGTCCCGCTCCTCCTTGAGCTTGTTCAGCAAGGAGCCGACCTCGCTCTTCATGAAGTTCTCCAGGCTGTCAAGGCGGCTCCTCAGCGATTCCTTGACCTCGGAGATCTCCCGGAGGAGGCGCTCTTCCTGGCGCCTGAACCTCATCTCCATGTCCTTTAGCTGAGCGCCGAACAACAGTTCCCGCACCTGGACCATTGAGGAATCGGGCAAATTTTTGCTACCGCTGCTCATCTCTAAATCCTCCTATCCCGACCTTGCCGGGGTCAAAAAAGCTATGGCCTCCAAGAACCTTGATACTCGGGGACGATTTCAGATAATCGATAAGACGAAGTTAAACCATAATTCAAATTATAGACCTGATAAATTATAATTCTTAATGAAAATCATAGTTTTGACCAAAGCCACTCGCCACCAGGCAAAAAAGAACGACCGCTCAATCGCCAGAGAACTGGACATGATGACCCCTGACCCCTGACCCAAGCGGCTGGACAAAAAACTGGTGGCCTGGGATAGGGTTCCCCGACTAGGCGGCCATTGGCCTGGAGACAGGCCTGAGAGCCCTGGAGATGTCCGCAGCGGGCGGAATGGGAGGGCCTGGCTGGGATCCCTAGAGACTGCTCGTGCGAGAGGCTATTTCATGAAGACCAAGCCATTACCAGCCATTGGCCAACCATAACGGCAATCCTGGCATTATACCTTGTTTTCGCGTCCTTTAACACTAAAATTTAAAACGCTGAAACGCTTGATACGCTTGGCAGGCACCTACTGGAGGCTCCGAAAATATCGCCGGCCACTCTTGACCGGCAGTCCCTGGCCAACCGGCATTCGGTGGGTGCTGAAGCCCGTATCTTGGAGTCCTTTTCGATCGGAAAAAACTGGTGCCGTGTTTCTTAATTCTGCGGCATTCAGAAATCGCTCGTCTGGTTTGGAGCCGGCCAGAAGCAGGCCGGTATCCTTTTATGTAGGTACTCAGTAAGGTCAAAACCAGACGGGTTATCGACACCGCAGCCAGGCACCTTGGATATCGCAGGCACATTTCCTGAAACCCTATGGCTACAGGCGGCTCTCGGAGGACTTTGTTCGCTGGCTTGAAAGCAGTCTTCAAACCTGCTAAAGTAGTAAATGTGTATATGGTCGCCACCACAGACCCACAGATGGCTCCAGAGGCAGCGGTGGTCTATTCAGGCTACTTGATGGTCATGACGGCATTAGGGGATGGCTCCCATGTTTTTGCCAGGCCCGACGAATCACGCATGCCAAAATGGCTAAAAGGGTTCTAGCGGGCTGTCCGGAAAGTGATGGCAACTCTTCGATGACGCCACCAAAGCCGAACTGACCCAGCTTGGCCTGGAGGCCATGACCAATGGCGCAGATTCTTCCGCCTGGAGGGCCCATCAACGAGGCGGCCGCTGGACGACTCGAGCGCAGACTCTCCCATGGTCTGCCCGAGCCTGACAGGGCAATGACACCGATTCGCACCATTCACGTGGAGAGAGAATGGCAAAATGGTCTACGGTAAGGTCCATAATGGTCATACTTTTTAGTTATTAAAAATTAAATCACAAATGAGAGTTTAAAATGCGTGAAAGACCTGCTAATTTTATTGATTATGAAAATTTTAGACTTACAAAAAAGTATAAAGAAAAATATACAGGTTCTTGTCCGGCAAATATTACTAAAATTTTATTTCTTGATATAGATGGTGTTTTACAACCTGGATGGTCGCAAAAAAGGTTTGATCATATAAAAAATGGTGATCTTGATAAACTTTATCCTGATTTATTTGCTCAAACAGGAATAGATTATTCAAGATATGATATATATGATGTCGCAGCTGTTTATTACGATTGGCATGAGACTTCTAAAATACAGTTAAGAAGAATATTAGATGAAACTAATGCTAAAATTGTTGTTTCTTCCGCTTGGAGAACAAAAAATTTATATAAAATGAAAATTTTATTTAATATATTTAACTTTAATGATTATTATATTGACAATACAATTAAAACTAGCAGTAAAGAATATGATAAACTTAGAAAATTACCAAGATATAAAAATATTTCTGGAGATAGATCGATTCAAATACTAGAATATTTACATAAATATGATCATATTAATATGTATGTTGCAGTAGACGACTTAGATTTAAGCGATTGTCTAGGTGATCATTTTGTCTATACTGGAAATGTTGGTTATCTTAACGAGAAACATGCTGATAAATGCATTGAAATATTGACTAATCCTAAATATAAGAGATAACATCAGAGAGAAGCTGACAATGGTCTGAAAGACAAGAAGACGGGCTGCCTAAGAAACAGATCTGGCTGTATGCGAGAAAGGTGGACGACGGCAACGTTAGGCGTGCGGTAAGCTAAGCTCCTGAGGACACGCCGCAGGAACAGTTCAGGGAGCTATCGCTTAGGCGCTGGACAATTGAGCAATATTCTAGGAATGCGAGTCAAATCTTGATGCCGATGTAAAAAACCTGCGTTGATGGGATTTGCTAAAATAGAACCTTAATAATAGGTCTTAAACCTGGTCGTTTTCAGGCTTTCCAGGGGTTTTTACATGGCATCAATCTTGGAATGGGCGATTGTGAGGGAAGATCATGGATAAGGTTGGCATCGACATATGATGATCGTTTTGGTCGCACGCTTATTTTTGCAATCGTCAAGGAGCCAATACTCTGTTGGCGCATCTCAATTGTCGTCCGCCTTGGACCATTAACGACATTTTAAACAGTTGTCTTTTTACCAACTGATATTACCCACCACTCAAACACCGGTCTCAGGACATTATACAGGCGCATCTCCTGGTCCATGCCCATTACTTGTGCCCTCTAATACAAATGCCGCTTCTCCATATACGACGCTGTCGCCGACTGAAAACACGTGCCATTCACCTTTTATGAGCCGTCATTCATTCCTTTTCGGGCTGATCCGCTAATTTACTTATAAGCGACTTGCCCGCCGCTGTCTGCTCCAGACCCGTAAAGAGACCGTTCAGGGCGGCGGCCCCTTTCGACGTGAATAAATCGGTCACCCGATTTAACCCCGACTCGATATTGCCTGAATTTGCCAATATTTCTATTTTCGCATTGCCGATATTTTTGGCCTGTTCAATCCCCACATCCCTGTACGCTTTTATCTGCTCTATGGTGATAAGATATTGCTGATACTCCTTGTTTTCCCCGACTTCTCTGGCCAGCGTGGTCTGCGCCGTAACCGAGGCCAGCTGTTTGGCTTTTTCGGCTTCCGCCTCCGCCAGGCCGATGGATTGCGTGCCTTTCGCCTCGTTCAGCTGCTGAACGAGGGTAGCGGCGGCGACCTGCTCGATCCTGAATTTGGAGGCCTGCGCCTCGTTTTCCACAGCCGTCTTCTTAGCTTCGGCCTCGATCTCGATAACTGATTTCTGCGCCTGGGCCTGGATTTCCTGTTTGTATTTTTCCGCATCCGCGCCGATGCTGACGACTTCCTTTTG
>JAISEK010000119.1 GCA_031264145.1 Deltaproteobacteria bacterium | reverse complement strand
GTTCGTGGGCGAGAAGCCGGCCCTGAGCCCCCTGGACGGCCCCGGCCAGCCCGTCAGGCCGCCGGACCCGGCCCGCCAGCCGCCGGGCGACCAGGCCGGGGCCCCTGACCAGCGGGAAGGGCAGGGGACGGGGAATGATGGGCCCGGCCCAGGAAGCCCCCCGGGTGAACCCCAGGGCGGGGAAGCCGCCCCTGGGGAGGAGGCGGCCGGCGGGCCTGGCCTGGAAGAGGACGCCGGGAGCCAGGGGGAAGGAGAAGCGGCCCGGGGGAACGCCCGTTACCTGGATCTGGCCAGGAGGGGGCCAGCGGCCCCGGCGGACAGGGGGGAGCCGAGCCCCGAACGGCCGCCGGCCGAGCCGGATTCGGGCGATTAGGATCGGGTGTGGCTCGAAGGACCTGATGCGCCCTATAAGATAGATATCTTAAAATTATACGGCGATATGCAGATAAAATATATAGTTTTATAATTTATATTATAATAATACGCTTATAATAGTTTCAAGAAGTTAGATCATATAAATTACAAATAATATATAATATAAACTGAAAATTTATTTTTGAGTCTCCTGTTTCGCCTCCTAAAAGACAGACGAAAAACAATGCCCCCGGACGATGCCGACCTGTCAGGCTTGACCAGCAGGGCTTGGACTGCCTATCTTTTTCGGCCATCGCCTTTGGCCGGCCCATCGCCTGGCGCGGCCAGGCGGGGAAGGAGCCAGCCCATCATGTCATCCTTCTTCGCCGACACGGTCCGCCAAATAGGGGCCGGCACCTTCATGTCGTCCTGTGCGGCAGGTGACAAGGATTTGCGATGCAAAGACAATGATTGCTTCATAGACGTAAAGAGATGCCATGTGTAAAGATTGATCAATCAGGGAGAACTTTCGTCCAGGCTGGCTTTCCTGGTTTGGCACCCAGGGCCATAGGCTCCCTAATGTTGCCGACAACGTAAGGCCAACGCCTGACGCGTGGACGCCACTTCATTGGAAACAGCTGGAGAATGTGCGATAATTGGCCAAGACCCGAGGGCAACCTTTATTGGCCGGACATTGAAATTGACGTGGGCAACGGGCATGAGACGACTTCCGTTTGGCATGAACACTTTCAGGGAGCTCATGGAAGGTGAATATGTCTACGCCGACAAGACCGGCTGTATAATCCCTACTCGCTTGTCAGCCTCTTCAGAGGCGACAGCTTTGAGCCTTTCTGGATGAACCTGGATCCCTCGGCCAAGATGCTGTCCGACATTTTGGCCCACGACCCCTTGGCCGTCACCGTGGATCGGTTCAAGGATTTGTCCACCGGGCAGATTGGCCTGGCCGAGGTCGGCTCCCTGGCTCCAGTCCCGGCTCTTTTTCAGACCGGCTTTCTCACCGTGGACAAAATCGGCTATAGCCCCGGCCACTCAAAGTTGTTTAGCCTGAGACTGCCCAACAAAGAGGTCACCCCCAAATTTTATTCAAAATTTTCCAATAGCTTGGATAAATACTTCAAAACGTCCCCAAATTCAAAAAAGATATATTTCCATGATGTTATCGATGATAACGATGCCGTTGATTTGTCATTGCTGATTGACTCCATCTTTGGCTCCATCCCGGCCATACACCACCGGGCAGAGGAATCCTACTACCACAGCGTGCTGCATGGCTATCTGTTCGACATGCCCGGGACCGTCATCTCGCTCCTGGAGCAGCCTGGGGCATGGGCACCCCGGACATGGTGGTCGTCTTTGACGACGGCCTGTGCGCCGCAATCGGGCTCAAGTATGAGAAAGGCGTGGATGATGATGATCCCGATGGCGAGGGCAATATCGTCGCCAGGAGGAAGAAAAAGCCTGGCCCGACAAAAACGGAAATCAAGACGATACAGACCAAACTGGCCCAGGACGCCTTGGCCGCCATCGACGGCAAGGAATATCCGCGGCCCTATGGGAGCCTGGCCAGGAGGGTCACCAGAATCGGTCTGGGGGTCTATGGCCGGCGACAGAGCCTGGCCCTTATGGAAAGCTGAGCTGGCTGGCGCCATTACCCGTAAGGGGACACCCCCCAGTGCCTGGAGGGCAGGTTATTTTATCGAATGGACCGACATGTCTTTGTTTTTTTGCGGTACGATGTCCAGGTCGTCTCGCGCTTTCGCGCTTTTGACTTCGTCTTCACTTGAGGGTCCAGGGCCTGGATGGCCATTCTCCCAGGCCCTGGCTATTTTTCCATCATGGGCCCGGATTTTGGCCTGATGCCAGGAATCCCAGCCCCTGACCCCAGAAAGGCCGTGCATGCCGGCTCCAGACGTGATCTACATCGTCCTGAACGGGAAGTTCATACGGCCCCCGGATCTGCCCGTCCATCCAGGGGCTTCCTCGGTGGTCGTGGCGGTGGACGGCGGGGCCGCCCACTGCCTCAAGCTGGGCTGGCCCGTTGACGTCCTGATAGGCGATCTCGATTCCCTGCCCAAGGCCACCCTGAGGCGGGTCATGAGGGCCAACCCGGGGATGGAGCTTCAGGTCCACGACCCGGACAAGGACGAGACCGACTTCGAGCTGGCCCTGGGCCTGGTGGCCGGCAAATATCGCGGGTCGGGGCGGATCGAGGTCCTGGGCGCCCTGGGCGGGCGCTGGGACATGACCCTCTCCAACCTGATCCTGCCCCTCTCGGACAGGTTCCTCTCGCCCATGCGCAAGGCCCGGCTTCTCAGGGGCCAGGCCAGCAGCCCGCCGCTGGCGTCCTTCCGGGACGGCCCCTGGAGCCTATTCCTCCTGTCCGGGCCGGCCTGGCTGCCCATAAACCCTGGCCAGGGGAGCCGGAGGGTATCCCTGGTCCCGCTGTCGCCCAGGGTCTCCAGGATCAGGCTGGATGGCTGCTTCAGGTACCCGCTGGACGACGAGGACCTTGTCCTGGGCCAGACCAGGGGCGTCAGCAACGAGCTGGGCCCTGGGGGCGGGAACGTCTTCCTTGCCGCGGGGCACCTGCTGGTGTCCGTCTCGCCCCTGGACGAGGACGGCCCGGCTCCGAAAAAGGGCCCCAGTCCCGTCCTGGCCTGGAAAACGCCGCGGCCTGGGAAGTAGTTCCCCCGTCCAGGGAAGCGTCCTGTCCCCGGGGGCCCCTGTCCTGGCCCCCGTGCCGGCGGCCGCGGGCCTGGGCCTTTGCCGGGAGCTAATGGGCAAAGGTGGCCCAGGCCCCTGGCCGGCTGAGTTTTCCGCCGGCTGGGCGTCGAGACGGCGGCCACCACACGGCCGGAAGGCAGGCCTGGTCCCGGCTTTCCCGTGGGAAAAACGTCACCGGGCGGGAGGCCTTTCGTCCTGCGCCGCCCGTTAGGCCTCCCTGGCCCGGCAGCCAGATCCACCTCCAACCAGCCCAAAGCCCTTTTCCTGGCTGGCTGCGGAGTTGAGGCTTTAAGGCGTATGCGTTAAAATATTGATTTTTGCCCATGATTCTTGATAAAATAATCTATGATACCCTCTTCGAGATGGATTGTGCCAAGCGTCAAAGATCCGGTCCGACTCCCGTCGCTTGCGGGGCACGTCCACCAATATCGGGTCAGTAATCCCCATGGTCGTGTCTTGAGGCCCAAATGACCAAACGGCCCGCCAAATCTTTCAACACCGATGGACCATGCGATCCCTCATTCCACTACATGCTGCCGGTCATTCCTCGTCTCAAAGGGGTAGATGAGCTGCTGCTCAGAAGACTGTATTTTATCCTTCATGCGCCGCGGCGGTCTGGCAAGACGACTTGTCTGAAATTCCTGGCCGACAGGATCAACCGCGAGGGCCGATGGTATGCCCTGAACTGCTCCCTGGCCAGCCTGGGGAACATTCGCGGCAGGGACGAGGCCGTGACGGGGATTGTCGGCCAGATTAACCTGGCCCTGGAGTCATCCCCCGTCGAGGCCATCAGGGATAAGGCCTTCGCGTATGATTCTTTGCCAGCGATGAAGAGACCAGGCACGAAGGTCAGGAAAATCCTGAATCAGTTGTGCCGTGACTTGGACAGGGACCTGGTGGTCTTCTTTGACGGGGCGGATCTCCTTTCCGGCCAGGGCCTGGTATCTTTCTTGTCCCAGGTCAGGGATGGCTTCCTTTACCGCGACGGGACAGTCAATAGATTTCCCAGATCGATGGCCCTGGTGGGCAGACGGGACATAAGGGACAATCCGGCGGACCATTCCCCTGGGGACGGGCTCGAGGAGGACTGCGGTTTCTTCGACATAGCGGGCGCATCCCTGACCCTGGCCGATTTTTCCAAGGACGAAATCAGGATCCTTTACGGCCAACATTCCGAGGCCACGGGCCAAGTTTTCGACGACTCGGCCCTGGAGCGGGCCTGGGACTGGTCGGAGGGCCAGCCCTGGCTCGTCAACGCCCT
>JAISEK010000013.1 GCA_031264145.1 Deltaproteobacteria bacterium | reverse complement strand
GAGTATACCCTCAGGGAGCCCAACCGCGAGGTCTCCGAGGCCCTGAACGACCATGTCCTCAAGACCTTGATCCACGGCGACGGGAAGGACATCAGGACCTGGCGGGCGAAGATGGTGGCCTGCCTGGACGCCCTTGACTCGGCCGGCCTGGCCGGGACCCTCACCGAGATCCTGAGGGAGATCCCCTATGATATACACGAGCCCCTGGAGCACCACTACCAGTCGGTCATCTATTCCTTCCTGAAGGCCTGGGGGTTCAGGTTGCTGGCCGAGGAACGCCACGGCGAGGTCCGGGTCGACCTGACCCTGGAGTTTTCCGACCGGCGCGTCTTCCTGTTCGAGCTGAAACACGAGAAATTGTCCAACCCCAAGGATCCCACCGACCAGAAGGCCATGGACAAGTTCATGGCGGAAAGGGAAAGGCTCAAGGCCAAGGCCCTGGGGGCGGCCAAGGCCCAGATGGAGAACAGGGGCTACGCCGACAAATATGGGAACAAGCCCGTCACCGTCCACAAGGTGGCGCTGGGCCTGGTCGGCCGGACGGCCGTGGGCGTGGAGATATACTGAGGACGGAGGCAGGGACTGGAAAACGTCCACTTTGTCGCACCTTTGTCATCGGCACCCGCCCGTTCCCCGGCACTGCCGGCTGATTGGCGCGCATTTGCCGTGGCCTCGGCCATCTGGCCCCATCCATGGCCGACATCGCGCCATGGCTGGGGTCGCAGGGGACCCCAGGAAACGGCGCACCCATTTCTTGCCCCGACATGGCCTGCGAAGCCATATCGACTGGGCAGACGCGCCCAGCCCATATTTTGTCCCAGCGATAATTTTTATGCATGTTTTATATTGAAAATATATATTTAATTACTTATAAAGCATATTATATTCTTATAACCAATACTAGTTCTATACATCACAAACTATTATTTTTTAGACTATCTTATGTGAAACTGGACGTTGAGAGCCACGCCAATGGGATGGTCGGGGCCATGGCGCGGCTGCTCAACCGATTGGGACCAAGCCTGGACCTCCTTGCCCCAGTTTCATGATCACTGAGGCCACCCGCCACGGGGGGCTGCGGAGCTTATTTGCCGAAAACTATCTTGCCGCATCTCCCTTGCCCGGGAAGAGCTTTCCCGCCTCCAATCCTGGCCGACCATTCGGTCCCGAGCCCATCTCGCCTCTAGGGCCAGCCCATGCGGGGCCAGGTCCGGCCTGCGTCGGTGCCCGTGTCCAGGGCTGGCGGCGGGGCCATTTTTCATAAAAAATGCCTTCCAGGCCTTGACAAATGGCCGGGCAGGATCCAAATTTATACTTTGCCGTTTCCCCGGGGCCGGCACCCGCGAGAGCCTCGGTCCGGCATGATGGCCCTGCCTGGGATTTACGGCCTGCCCCCTGTCCGAGTCCTGCCCATTTAGTGGCACGGCATTTGCTACATTACGGCATTTGCTACATTATTGTGTCATTTCCATGGCTTCTCTCCCCAGGCGCAGGCCGGGGAGCCGGTCAGCCACCTTTCCGGCAGCATCGGAGACATTGGCGGCCCCAGGAGACCCTATGGCTGCCAATTTAATGAAAAAACTTGTATAAAAACCCACATACGGGTATTATTGATTTCAAGAGCCCCAAGGGGCCCGAGCCCGGGCCCCCGGGCCATCCGCCAACCGGAGGCCTCCAAGGGAAGAAGTGCTGATTCTAACCCGCAAGATCGGCGAGATCGTCACCATCGGCGACGACATCAGGATCCAGGTGGTGGACGTCAAGGGCCGCCAGGTCCGGCTGGGCATAGAGGCCCCGGCGGAGTGGTCCGTCCACCGGCAGGAGGTCTTTCTGCGCATTCAGGAGCAGAATCTGGAGTCGGTCACCACGCAGACCTCCGATCTGGAGACGGCGGCCAGGCTTTGGGGAGGGCACAAGCCCGGGGGGCCAGAACGATGACAGGCAGCGGCCAAGACAAAGGGGCCACGGTACTCAGGATCAAGAGCCCTCGCTTCGGGGAGATGGAGTTGCCAGAGGAATCGGTCATCACCGTCCTGGGAGGCATCATCGGCTTTCCGGCCCTGGTCAGGTACGTCCTCATCCAGAGGCCCTCGGACGCCCCCTTCTACTGGCTGCAGAGCCTGGACGACCCCTCCATGGCCCTGGTCCTGGTCAACCCGGCCCTGTTCAAGACGGACTACGACCCGCCCCTGCCGGAGGGTCTCCGCGACGAGCTCCGGGCCGGCCCGGGGGAGATAAGCCTGTTCGCCATCGTCACCATCCCGGCCGGGCGGCCCCAGGACATGACGGCCAACCTCCTGGGCCCACTGGCCCTGAACCCGTCGAGCCGCCTGGCCAGGCAGCTGGTCCTCGACGACCGCCACTACACCCACCGCCAGCCCATAATCCCGGCCGAGGGCTGAGCCTTCCCGGCGGCGGGCCGCCGACCAGGTGAACCCAGGATGCGGTCCCTTATCGAGAAGTTCATCGTCCACCTGGCCGCAATCAGGGCCAGGTCCCCGCACACCCTGAGGGCCTACGCCGGCGACCTGGGGAAGTGGGCCGGCTTCCTGGAGGGACGGGGACGGGACTTCGGATCGGCCGGCCGGGCCGATTTCAGGGCCTTCATGTTCTTCCTCAGGGCCACCAGGAACAACGCCTCCATCGCCAGGGCCCTGTCGGCGGTCAGGAGCCTCCACGACTTCCTGCGTGTCGAGGGCCTGGCCGACGGCCCGGCGGCCTTCCAGGGGATGGAGGGGCCCAGGAAGGCCAAGACCCAGCCCCGCTTCCTGACCCCGCTCGAGGCCAAGATCCTCCTAGACGGCCCCGCCGACGCCCCCCAGGGGGACCAGGATGGCGGGGGGACGCCCCCGCCAGGCGGGGCGGACTCGCCCCTCGGCCAGGGCCGCGAGGCCCGGGACGGGGAGGGGATCGCCCGCCGGGACCAGGCCGTCCTGGAGCTGGCCTACTCGTCCGGCCTCAGGGTCGGCGAGCTGGTGGCCCTGGACCTGGGCGATCTGGACCTGGCCGCCGGCCGGGTCATGGTCCGCTCGGGCAAGGGCGGGAAGGATCGCCCGGTGCCCCTGGGCGTCCCGGCGGCCCTGGCCATCGACGGCTGGCTCCTGGCCAGGCCCCGCTTCGTCGGCGACGGCCGGGCCGGGGCGGCCGTGTTCCTGGGCCTGAGGGGCGGGCGCCTCAGGGACAGGGAAGTCAGGCGCGTCCTGGCCAAAAGGCTGGCCGGGGCCGGCCTGGCCCCTGACCTGGCCGGCGTCCACGGCCTCAGGCACAGCTTCGCCACCCACCTCCTGGAGGCCGGGGCCGACCTCAAGGCCATCCAGGAGATGCTCGGCCATTCCAGCCTGGCCACGACCGAGCGCTACACCCACCTGGACCTGGCGGCCCTGAGGCGGGCCTACGCGGCCCACCCCCGGGCCGAGTCCGCCCGGCCCGGGCCGTCTGCTTTTAGCGAAAACCCCGAGGAGTAAGGAGCCCCGATGGAAGACTTCCATGGCACGACGATATTGATGCTTCGCCACAAGGGCCAGATGGCCGTCTGCGGCGACGGCCAGGTCACGCTCCAGGGCACCGTCGTGAAGTCGACGGCCAAGAAGATTCGCCGCCTCCACCAGGGCAAGGTCCTCTGCGGGTTCGCCGGGGCCACGGCCGACGCCCTGGCCATCATGGAGCGCTTCGAGAACCAGCTGACCCAGCACAACGGCCACCTGACCAAGGCGGCGGTCGAGCTGGCCAAGAGCTGGCGCACCGACAAGAGCCTCAGGCGCCTGGAGGCCGTCATGCTGGCCTGCGACGCGCGGGGCATGCTCCTCATCTCCGGGTCCGGGGACGTCCTGGAGCCCGACGACTGGATCCTGTCCACCGGCAGCGGGGGCAACTTCGCCCTGGCCGCTGGCAGGGCCATGATCAGGCACTCCCCCGGCCTCTCGGCGGCCGAGATTGCCCAGGAATCGCTCAGGATCGCCTCAGAAATCTGCGTCTACACCAACGACCGCCTGACCCTGGAGGTCCTGGACTGCGAGGGCGACCCCGCCCCCGGGGCGGTCCCGACAGCCAATCCAACCTCATAGCCCAAGGAGGTCGCTTTACACATAGCGCCCAAAAATGCCCAAGAAAACCTGCACAGACCCAGCCAAGAGCGGCGACGGGGCCCCGCCCCCGAAGGAGGCCCCGAAAGAGGCCCAGAATCCAATTCTCTCACTTTCCCCCAAGGCCATCGTCCTCGAGCTTGACCGCTACATCATCGGCCAGGCCAAGGCCAAGAGATCGGTGGCCATCGCCATGCGCAACCGCTGGCGCCGGTTGGTGGCCCCGGACGACATCAGGGAGGAGATAACCCCCAAGAACATCATCATGATCGGGCCCACCGGGGTCGGCAAGACCGAGATCGCCAGGCGCCTGGCAAGACTGACCAACTCGCCCTTCATCAAGGTCGAGGCCTCCAAGTTCACCGAGGTCGGCTACGTCGGCCGGGACGTGGAGTCCATAATCAGGGACCTGATGGACCAGGCCTTCAACATGGTCAAGTCGGAGATGGTCGAGGCCAACCTCTCCAAGGCCAGGGAGACGGCCCTGGACAAGCTGACCGACCTGCTCCTGCCGGGCTTCAAGAGCACCCCCGGCGACGGCGACCCCGCCAGCGGCTCCAACACCAGGGGCAAGCTCAAGAAGCTGTTCCTCGAGGGCAAGCTGGACCAGTCCGAGGTGGAGATAGTCGTCGACCAGCAGCAGCACCGGCCCCACATCTTCACGTCCTTCGGCTTCGACGACCTGGAGAAGAACCTCAGCGACACCCTCTCGGCGGTCATGCCCAGGAAACGCCACCGCCGCAAGGTCCTGGCCCCGCAGGCCATGGAGATCCTGGTCCAGGAGGAGGCGGCCAACCTGGTCGACCATGACAAGGTGGTCGACGAGGCCAGAAAGAGGGTCGAGCAGCAGGGCCTGGTCTTCATCGACGAGATCGACAAGATCTGCCTCAAGGAGGGCCGGGGCACCGGGCCGGACATCAGCCGGGAGGGGGTCCAGCGGGATCTCCTGCCCCTGGTCGAGGGCTGCTCGGTCTCCACCAAGCACGGCATGATCAAGACTGACCACATCCTCTTCGTCGCCGCCGGGGCCTTCCACTCCTCCAAGCCCAGCGACCTTATGCCCGAGCTCCAGGGCCGCTTCCCCATAAGGGTGGAGCTGTCGTCGCTGTCGAAGGAAGACTTCGTGCGCATCCTGACCGAGCCCAAGAACGCGCTGACCAAGCAGTACAAGGCCCTAATGGGCACCGAGGGCGTGGACATCGACTTCACCCCCGAGGCCATCGACGAGCTGGCCACCATGTCCTGGCAGGTCAACGAGTCCAACGAGAATATCGGGGCCAGGAGGCTCTCGACCATCATGGAGACCCTCCTCGACGAGGTGTCCTTCCAGGCCCCCGACATAGCCCCGACCAAGATCCTGGTCACCCCCAAGTACGTCAAGGACCGCCTGGGGGACATCATCGTCGACTCCGACCTGGCCAAGTTCATTCTCTAGACGCCGGCCGGGCGCGCCGCCAAGGGCGGCCCCCCGGCCGCCACACCAAGGAGCGCGGGCATGCCCGAGACCAGGGCCGACCTTTTGGTGGAGGCCCTTCCCTACATCAAGAACTACCGGGGCTCCACCCTGGTCATCAAATACGGCGGGCACGCCATGGTCGAAGAGGGCCTCAGGGACCGCTTCGCCCAGGACGTCTCGCTCCTGCGGTTCGTGGGCATCAACCCCGTGGTCGTCCACGGCGGGGGCCCGCAGATTGACGAGCTCCTGAACCGCCTCAAGATAGACTTCCGCTTCGTCGACGGCCAGAGGGTCACCGACGAGGCCACCATGGAAGTCGTCGAGATGGTCCTGTGCGGACGGCTCGGCAAGGACATAGTCGGGCGCATCACCAGGGCCGGCGGCCAGGCCGTGGGACTTTCCGGCAAGGACGCCGGCCTCATCCGGGCCGTGCGCAAGAGGCTCCCCAAGGCCAGGGAGGAAAACTCGCCGCCGGAAATGATCGACATCGGCCTGGTGGGCCAGCCCTCCTCCGTCAACGTCGGCCTCCTGAACCACCTGACCGCCGGGGGCTTCATCCCCGTAATCGCCCCCGTTGGCGTCGACGAGGCCGGGGTCACCTACAACATTAACGCCGACACGGTGGCCTCGGCCGTGGCCGTGGCCCTGTCCGCCTCCAAGCTTATCCTCCTCACCGACGTCCCGGGGGTCCTGGGCGACGACGGGGCCCTAATCGAGCGCCTGGGCGAGTCCCAGATGGCCGAGCTGAGACGCCGCGGCGCCATCTCGGGGGGCATGCTGCCCAAGCTGGACTGCTGCCTCTCGGCCATCAAGGGCGGCTGCCGGGGGGCCTCCATCATCGACGGCCGGGTGCCCCACGCCCTCCTCCTGGAGCTCTTCACCGACCACGGCTGCGGGACGGAGGTCGTGGCCTAGGCGGCCTCCCCGGCGGGGGCGAGACGACCAAACGGCCATGGCTCAATTGTTTTTTGGCCACGGGCGGGACTATAATGTCACCCTGGCCCGGCCAGGGGGGCTGCCGTTTTCGTCCTTGACGGCCGCGGCCCCCGGTGGCTGGAATTTCAGAAAACGAGACGCCAGCCGCCCCTCCCCTGGGCGGCCCGCCACCGGCCCCTGGCCCGGGGCGGGAAACCGGCCGCCAACTTCCCCTGCCCTAAGGCGGGGGCCGGCAAGGGTAACTGGTTGCGGGCCGGAGGCCGGGCGCCGGGTGCCTCCCCCTGGGCCCTGCACTCCAGGAGCCGCGGACTGACGGCAAAGGGCAGGCACGAGGCGGCCAGGCCCAAAAAAAGACGGGCGAGAGGCGGAACAGCGCCACGCCGCGGGTCCGCCGATGGCCGGTGCCGGGTGACGCGGCTCCCCCGGCGGAAGGACGAGCCCTGGAGTGCTTCCGACCCGGCCAGGCGTTTGGCCGCTCCAATGGCCAGCTTGGTCCTGGAATTCCAAGAAATGGCCCCCGTAACCGCCCTGGAGGCCGAAAGCGTCAAGTCCGGCCCACCCAGGAAATGGGAGGCAGGAAATCCCCAGGGCAGGGCACGGACGGGGCACGCCGAGGGGCGGAGGCCTTCTCTCCAGACACAAGCAAGTCTGGCCGCCAGCGCGCCGGCCGCTGGGCCTGGCAGGCCTGACGGCGGATCGGCTCCGGCGGACAAGGGCTGGCCCGTGGGGGGATGCCGGCGGGTTTCCCGGGGAGGGGCCGACAGCGCGCCAGAATGCCGCCCCTGGCTTTCGGGCGATCCGGCCAAGGCCGTGCTCCCGTGGGGGAAACATGAAGGCGGGCCCGTCGGCCGTCTGGCCGCCAGGGCACTGGCCGCTTCAACTCCAAGGCCAGCCGCGGCGCAGTCGCGGCCTCATGCTGGAATCCTCATCGGCCGCGAAGGGGTGACGGCCACGGACATTCCCCAGGCCCTCTTCCCGCCGATGAGGAGGGGGCCTTTCCGCCCCGGGCCGAGGCCCGGGGAATCCAGGCAGGAAGATGATGACCCTATCGACCCAAGAAATAATCGCCCTGGGGCAGAAGCACCTCCTGGGGAACGTCGGCCGGCAGCCCCTGGCCCTGGCCAGGGGCCAGGGCACCAGGGTCTGGGACGCTGAGGGCAGGGAGTACCTGGACTTCGTGGCCGGCATAGCCACCTGCGCCTTTGGCCACGCCCCGGCCTTCGCCGCCGAGGTCCTGGCCCGGCAGGCCGGGACCCTGTGGCACGTCTCCAACCTTTACTGGAACGAGCCACTGGTGAGGCTGGCCGAGCTCCTGACGAGGGCCTCGGGCCTCGACAAGGCCTTCTTCTGCAACTCCGGGGCCGAGGCCAACGAGGCGGCCATCAAGATGGCCAGGAAGCACTCCTTCGACCGTCACGGGCCAGGCCGCCACGGCATAATAGCGGCCCAAAACTCCTTCCACGGCCGGACCATGGGGGCCATCTCGGCCACGGGCCAGGAGTCCCTCCACCAGGGCTTCCAGCCCATGCTGCCCGGCTTCGCGTTCGTGCCCTTCGGCGACTCCGCCTCGATCGCCGCAGCCATCGACGGGACCACCTGCGCCGTCATGCTCGAGCCGGTCCAGGGCGAGGGCGGGGTCAAGGTGCCGCCGGAAGGCTACTTCCGGGAGGTGGCCGCCCTGTGCCGCGAGAAGGGCCTCCTCCTCATCCTCGACGAGATCCAGACCGGCCTGGGCCGGACCGGCCTCGACTTCGCCTTCCGCCACTTCGGCGTCACCCCCGACCTGGTCACCGTCGGCAAGGCCCTGGGCTGCGGCTACCCGGTCGGGGCCCTCCTCTCCGCGGCCGAACCCAGCCGGGCCCTCACTCCCGGCAGCCACTCGACCACGGTCGGCGGGGCGCCCCTGGCCATGGCCCTGTCGCTGGAGCTGGCCTCCCGCATCCTGGACGCCGGGTTTCTCTCCGGGGTCAGGGAAAGGGGGGCCTTCTTCCTGGAGGGCCTGAACGGCCTCAAGAGACAGTTTCCCAGGCTGGTCCTGGAGGCCAGGGGCCTGGGGCTCATGCTGGGCCTCTCGCTGTCCCAGCCCTCCGCCCCGGTCTCCGAGGCCCTTAGGGAAAAGGGCTTCCTGGTCAACGCCACGGCCTCGACCGTCCTAAGGTTCGTGCCCCCCCTGACCGTGGGGCTGGACGAGATCGAGGCCCTCCTGGGGGCCCTGGCCCAGGTCCTCCCCGAGGCCTACCCGGGGCAATGCTGAGGAAGAACATGCCCAAGCACTACATCACCTTCAGGGATCTGTCCCTCGACGAGTACAACCACATCTTCTCGAGGGCCAAGAAGCTCAAGGCCGAGCGCCTGAGGGGCCAGTACCTGAGGCCCCACCTTGGCGGGCGGCCCATCGGCCTGTTCTTCGCCAAGCCCTCGACCAGGACCAGGGTCAGCTTCGACTGCGCCATCAGGGAGCTGGGCGGCCACCCGGTGATCATGAACATCTCCGAGACCCAGTTCTCCAGGGGAGAGCCCATCAGCCACTCCGCCAGGGTCCTGTCGCGCTACCTCTCGGCCCTGGTCATACGGACTTTCCTGGAAAGCGAGCTGCGCGATCTGGCCCGGCACTCCACCATGCCAATCGTCAACGCCCTGACCAACGAGCAGCACCCCTGCCAGGTCCTGGCCGACCTCTTCACCTTCGTCGAGCGCCTCGACGGCAGGCCCCTCGAGAAGCAGCAGGTGGCCTTCATCGGCGACGGCCACAACATGGCCAACACCTGGCTTGAGGCGGCGGCGGTCTTCGGGTTCGGGCTGGCCCTGGCCTGCCCCGAGGGCTACGACCCCGACGCGGACATCCTCAGGCGGACCATGAACGACAACCCCAGGGTCCGGCTCCTGCGCTCGCCGGCCGAGGCCGCGGCCGGGGCCGGGGCCGTCAACACCGACGTCTTCGCCTCCATGGACCAGGCCGCCGAGGCCGAGAAGCGCCTCAAGGACTTCCGTGGCTTCCAGGTGACCGCCGAAATCATGGCCAAGGCCGCCCCCGGGGCCATCTTCATGCACTGCCTGCCGGCCCACCCGGGCGAGGAGGTCACCGAGGAGGTCCTGGAGAGCCCGGCCTCGGTCATCTTCGACGAGGCCGAGAACCGCCTCCACGCCCAGAAGGCCCTCCTGGAGTACCTGGTCCCCCCTCTCTGACCCCTTCCCGGCGCCACCGGCCGGGGCGCCGGGGGCGAGGCCCTGGCTTCTGGTTTTCCGTTCGGTCCCGTCCGGTTTTTCGGTTTAGCTGTTTGGCCCCCAGGGCCAAGACCTGATTCTGGAACCAGTGGCAGGCAGGACCAAGGCCGCGGGGAACCCTCCCCGCCCCCCTTGCCCCCGGCCACGCCAAAGTCGCCCAGGGAGGACCGGCCGTCCCGGAGCCCCCCAGGGACCAGGAGGGCTTCCCTTGATCCCCACCTCGGACTTTCTGGTCGTCGGAACTGGCGTGGCCGGCCTGAGCTTCGCCCTGAAGGCCTCCCGGCACGGCTCGGTCACCATCCTGGCCAAGAAGAGCGCCGAAGACACCAACACCAACCTGGCCCAGGGCGGCATCGCCGCCGTCATGGGCCAGGACGACCTTCTCGAGTACCACGTGGAGGACACCCTGGACTCGGGCTGCGGCCTGTCCAACCCCCTGGCCGTCAAGACCGTGGTCGAGGCCGGGCCGCGCATGATCAAGGAGCTCCTGGGGCTGGGGGTCCCCTTCTCCTCCCAGATAGACCACCCCGACATACCGGAGCTGGGCCGCGAGGGCGGCCACAGCCGCCGGCGCATAATCCACGCCAAGGACATGACCGGCCAGGCCGTCCAGAGGGTCCTGGGCGGCCTGGCGGCGGCCGACCCGGCCGTAACCGTCCTCGAGCGCCACCAGGCCCTGGACCTCATCCTCGGGACCGCCCCCGACGGCCGCCGCCGCCCCATAGGCCTCTGGGTGCTGGACGCGCAGACCGGGCAGATCTCCCCCTTCCTGGCCAAGGTGGTCATCCTGGCCACCGGCGGCTCCGGCAAGGTCTACCTCTACACCACCAACCCAGAGGGGGCCACCGGCGACGGCCTGGCCATCGGCTGGCGGGCCGGGGCCAGGGTGGCCAACATGGAGTTCGTCCAGTTCCACCCGACCTGCCTCTACCACCCCCAGGTGCGCAACTTCCTCATCTCCGAGGCCGTCCGGGGCGAGGGCGGCCGCCTCATCGACCATGAGGGCCGGCCCATCATGGAGGGGCATCCCCGGGGCGACCTGGCCCTCCGGGACGTGGTGGCCCTGGCCATCGACGCCTCCATGAAGCAGTCCGGGGCCGAGAACGTCTTCCTCGACATAACCCACAAGCCCGCCGCCTTCATCCGCGACCGCTTCCCCAAGATCCACGACACCTGCCTCTCGCTGGGCATCGACATCACCGTGGAGCCCATCCCGGTGGTCCCGGCCGCCCACTACCAGTGCGGGGGCCTCCAGGTCGACATCGACGGCCGCACCAACGTGCCTGGGCTCTACGCCATCGGGGAGGTGGCGGCCACTGGCCTCCACGGGGCCAACCGCCTGGCCTCCAACAGCCTCCTGGAGGCCCTGGTCATGGCCGACCGGGCCTCGTCCGCCGCCGCGGCCGAGGCCCGCTCCGTGCCCGCCCCGGCCGCGGCGGACATAAGCCCCTGGCCCAGCGGCCGCATCGGCTCGGTGCCCAAGGAGGCCGTCCTCATCTCCCACAGCTGGGACGAGATCCGGCGCTTCATGTGGAACTACGTCGGCCTGGTCCGCTCAGACCAGCGCCTGGCCATGGCCTCCAAGCGCCTGGACCTGGTCAAGAACGAGATCGACGACTTCTTCCGCAACTTCGAGGTGGACGCGGACCTCATCGAGGTCCGGAACATAGCCGCGGTGGCCGATCTGATAATCAGCTGCGCCACCATGCGCAAGGAAAGCCGGGGCCTTCACTACAGCCTTTCCTGGCCCGTCCGCGACGACCGCCGCTTCCTCGGGGATACCGTCCTCGACAACCCCGCCCCCCTCCTGGGACTGGACCGGACGGGCAGCCTCTAGGCCATGGCCATCGCCAGCCCACCAGATCCACCTCCCCGCGGGGATCCGGCCCCGGCGGTTAGCGGCCCCGCCGACCCCGGCCCTCCCTCCGGGCGCCTGGCCGGCCCGGAGCCCCCCCCTCCTCCGGCCCCCGGGAAGGCTGGCCGCCTGGCGGCCCTGGGCAACCTGGGCCCACTCAGGCGCCTGGCCCCCCTCTCGCGGGACCCCGCCCGCCGCGGGGCCCTGGCCCTGGTCCTCGCCGGGGCCGCCATCCTGCTGGCCTCGGCCCTCTCGTTCGTCCTACTGTCCCCCGCCCAGTCCCCCCCGGTCCAGGACCCCGCCGTCCTGGACACGGCCCTCTCGGCGGCCTGGAACTGGGTGGACGGCTCCGAGGCCGCCCCCATCCATTCCAAGCCGCCCTGGATGGACTCCCTGGCGGCCTCCGGCCCCACCGGGGCGGCCCTGGCCCAGGGCGTCGCCCAGTTTCTCGATCTCCGCTTCCAGGAGGCCCTCCAGAGCTTCCAGGCCGTTTCCGGGGGGGCGGATCCCGACCCCCGGCTCCTCTCGCTCCTGGCCGCCGCCAACCTGAGGCTCCTCAACTACGGCCAGGCCAGCGCCCTCTACTCCCAGGCCCTGTCGCTCTCCGGGACGCCCCCGGAAAAGGGGGGCCTAAAGGAGGCCTCCGACCGCCTGGGCCTGGCCCTGGCCCTCTTCCACCAGCCCGACTACGAGCGGAGCCTGGCCGAGGCCGGCATATCCTGGCGCATCCGGAACCAGATGCTGGGACCGGCCGACTCCAAGACCCTGGCCGCCGCCAACTCCATGGCCACCTCCCTGATGGCCCTCTCCCGCTCGGCCGTGGCCGGGGACCTCCTCCTTGAGGCCGTGGCCCAGGCCATCGAGGGCGGGGCCGACCAGAGCCAGCCGGTCATGCGCGACAGCCTGGGCATCCTCTTTCTGGCCTTCGAGGCCCAGGGCCGGGCCTCCGAGCTGCAGGCCTTCTTCCAGGAGCCCGAGCCTCCCCCGGCCCCGCCAGCCGACCCGTCCCCCCAGCCCCCCCCGGTGGCCGACCTGCCCGGGGAGCCGTCCCCTCCCGTCCAGCCGCAGCCGCCCCTGGACCCAGAGGAGGCCAGAGGCCTCATCGCCCACCTAAAGGCCAACCACCCGGCCTCCCGGGTCCTGCCGGCCCTGGCCCTGGCCCTGGCCGGCGATCTGGCCGGGCCCTCCGGGCCGCCCTGCCGGGAGCCCTTCCCGGCCGATCTCCTGGACGATTTCCTGTCGCTGTGCCTGGACGTGGCCAAGGGCTACGCCTCGGTGGGCGAGCTCCGGGAGTCGGCGGCCATCCTCGACGGCCTATCCCGGGCCGGCCTCCAGGCCCTCCCCGGCGGGGCCGCCCTCTCCAGGCCCAGGCTGGTCGAGGCCCTGGCCCTCCTGGCCGCCGAGAGGGCCGAGCTTCTCGACCTCCCGGCCTCCGAGACGGCCCTGAGGGAGGCCCGGACAGTGGCCTCCTCCATGCCCAAGGACGACGAGCAGACCCTCCCCAGCCTCATAATCCTCTCCCTCCGGCTCTCGGACTGCATCCTGGCCCAGGACCGCCCGCCCATAGAGGCCGAGCTCGAGCTGGTGGGCGGCCTCACGGCCATCAGGAAGCTCTACGGCAACCGGGCCTTCGAGGGCCACCCCCTGGCCCCGGCCTTTCTCCTCCGGCTTTCCTGGCTGGTCGGGTCCATGGGCCGCGCGAGGGACGCCGCCGCCTACCGGGACCAGGCGGGCCGCTCGCTAAAGGCCGTGGCCAGGGCCCACCCCGAGCTCCAGGAGACCACCGGCCTCATGTCCAGGGTCCACGCCGAAAGCCGGAGAAGGCCCGACGACGCCGAGAGCCTCGCCCATCTCTGGCGCCCGGTCCTCCCGGCCAACCGTCCGGCCCAGCCCCCGGCCAGCCCCGAGGACATGCGCGTCGAGCTCTCGGCCCTCAAGCTCCTGGGGCGCCTGCCCGAGTTCTCCCCCCTCATCGACGAGGCCATCCGGTGGTCGGCCGACGCCCACGGCCAGGGCAGCCCGGCCCACCGCCGCTACCAGAGCCTGAACCTCAAGTTCCTGGAGGAGAGCGGCGACCTCCCCGCCCTCGTGGACGCCCTCGACGCCCTGGCCCTCGACCCCGGCACCTCCGCGGAGCCCGAAAGGACGGCCATCATGACCTCGGCCCTCAGATACAAGGCCAGGGCCCTGGAGAAGGCCGGCCTCAGGGCCGAGGCCCTGGAGGCCCTGGCCCAGGCCCGCGCCAAGATCCTCGGGAGCCCGGCCCTGGCCGACCGGCTCCCCGAGATAGACGCCGAGATGGACCGCCTCGGCGGGGAATAGCCCATCAAATCCTCGGGACAGCCTCTGTTTTTCCGGTATGGTTTTGGCTGGCCATCTGGATGAATTGCGCGACCAGCAGCAATCTAAGCGAGAAGCGCAAGATAAAGGACGATGCGTATATTGTGAGAGCACTCGCATAAATGCGACATCCTAAAATAAAAAAATTAAGGAGCCTTTAGTGCGTTTTTTGCTTGTCATTCTCATGATGATCTGGAATCCAGTAGCATCAGCTTCCGAATGGAAGGAAAATCCAAAAGTGGAGGCTGTTTTCTCCGCAAGTAATGTAATCGGGACATTTGTACTCTACGATGCCGAAACAAACTCTTTTACCGGGTATAACAAGAAGCGGGCCGAAACACGTTTTATCCCGGCATCAACATATAAAATTCCTAATACGCTCATTGGTCTTACTGTTGGCGCGGTAAATAGCGTTGATGTCATTTTCTCTTATGACGGCAAACCACAGCCGGTAGCATCTTGGGAAAAAGACATGAGCTTGCGGGAAGCGATTAAAATTTCCTGTGTGCCTGTGTATCAGCGACTTGCCCGCAAGATAGGTTTGGAAAAAATGCGTGCCGAACTGGCAAGACTCGATTATGGCAACAACGAAACAGGCGCGAGTGTGGACAGCTTTTGGTTGGAAGGGCCGCTTGCTATCAGCCCTGTTGAACAAACCCGTTTCCTTGCCCGCCTCGCACAAAGAACGCTCGCATTGCCGGAAACGGCACAAGCGCAGGTTCGGGAGATAGTTTTTATGGAGCAAGGCGCTACTTGGTCTTTGTTCGCCAAAACGGGGACCGTGGCTAGGTGTTCTCCGAATATCGGCTGGTGGGTCGGATGGGTGGAGAAGGAAGGAAAAATCTACGTCTTTGCCCTCAATATCGAGCTCCCTCAAGGAAATGGCGCTCCTGACAGAATCAGTATCGGGAAACAGTGCTTGACCGCTTTGGAAATTATTGACTGAGGACATCTCGTCCGGTTTTTCTTTTGGGGGCAGCACGATGCGCCTTTTTTTGCAGGAATCGCGCCATATCGACTTTTCCGCTCCTATAGTGGCTGGCAAGGCACATACACTGTTCAGCGGCATTTCCGGCGATATTGAAAAAGCCCGCGTTGCCTTCGAGTTTGTGCGGGACGAAATCCCCCATTCCTTTGATTGCAATGCCAGCGTCATCACCGCAAAAGCCTCGGATGTACTGCTGCATGGCACGGGAATCTGCCATGCCAAATCAAATTTGCTGGCGGCATTGTTACGTTCGCAGGGCATTCCTTCCGGGTTTTGTTTTCAGCGGCTGACGCGGGGAGTAGATGATGCAAACGGCTATCTCATCCACGGCTATAACGCGGCATGGCTGGATAGGCTTTGGGTCAAACTGGATGCGCGGGGCAACACAAACGGCAAAAACGCTGGGTTTTCTCTTGGGGAACCGCTACTCGCCTTTCCCTGTCGGCCACAATATCAGGAATATTTCCTGCCAGGGATTTACGCGAATCCCCATGCGGCAACAATGAGCCTCCTGGAACGGGCAAAAAGTTTGCAGGACGTGCTGGAAAATTTACCAGATACGGTAAATGAAGCCCCTGATGTGGAATAATGAGAGGCCAAGCTATGCCCAACGCAAAAGATTATCTATACACCGCACTGACTGTTGAACAAAAAAGTGGTGATGAACCCTTTCTGAACGCCAACTGCTCTACAAGCCTTTCTGATTTTCATGCATGGGCTTATTCCAACCTCATGGGGAATACTGAGCGCAGCTAACTCGCAGAGTATCTCGCGTCTCTTGCGATGGGGCACGCCAATGGCGTGAGCGATAACTGAGGCTCGTTTGATGTGCTATATTTCTTACGAGGACGGCCATCATGACCTCGGCCCTCAGGTACAAGGCCAGGGCCCTGGAGAAGGCCGGCCTCAGGGCCGAGGCCATGAAGGCACTGGCCCAGGCCCGCGCCAAGATCCTCGGGAGCCCGGCCCTGGCCGACCGGCTCCCCGGGATAGACGCCGAGATGGACCGCCTCGGCGGGGAATAGCCCATCAAAACCCAGGGACAGCCTCTTGTTTTCCGGTCCGGCCAAGGCCACTCTGGCCTCCCGGATGATTCCAGGGACAGACGGGGCCGGCATCTTGAGGCCTGTTGCCCTGCCGCCTGTGCCCTGGCAGGCCAGGCCGCCTGCCTCCCCTTGGCTCCACCCCGAAACTGGCCCAATTGGCCATGATAGACTGAAACACTCTGATACATCCATACTTATGACAGATGTCCGACAACATGGCTTCATGTCGCCTTGGTGTGGACATCAACGACCATGTCCAGGCAAAATCAGCTCCAGGGCTACCGGCTTCGTCAGGCACTCTGACATAATTGACGGCCTATCAGCTTTTCCGGGCTACGCCTGGCCAATCGCCTCAAGACGACTCCGGCTTGACAGGTTTTCCCCTGGAGGCGAAACGCACTCGTCTCGGCGAACACCCCACTGGGCCGCTCTGGCCAGCCCTGGGCCTTCCGACGACACGGGACGCTTAGGGCCGAGAGCAGGATCCCTTCCGGCTTCGCCCGGCCAGGTTTGGCCAGGGCGAAGCCAAATCTGATCCAGGATTCCCGACTGGCCAGGAAACGCAGCCTCGGGAATCTCCCTGTCATGGGATAACCAAGCCCCAGCCAGATTTGGGATTACGACGTCCAAAAAAAGAAGCTGCTTTTCAAAATCTGGTAAAATGCCAATCAAAGACAATGGGGCATTTAATGATTGATTCACATGTCGACCGGGCCTGGAGGCGGATCATTTCCCGTGATACGGAGAATTTCAGCAGTCTCATCTACCCGAAGCCGCCATTCTCCCCGGACAAGGCCGGCCAGGCGTCCTCTTCTCGCCCCGAGCCCAGATCCTGCGAGAACACGTCCAGAGCAGGCCCAGGATATCCAGATGTCTGCCCTGGGAGACTCGCGACCCTGTGATCCCAAAGGTCATTCCTCTGGTCACGTCACAGCCCGCCGATTGCGAGACAATCCCTCCGCCCGTTTTGAACGCCACAATCTGGCCAACCCTGGACTTCAAGGCTCCAGTCATGTAGCCTGATCTAGCCGGGGATGCCAAGAGAGTTTCCAATTATAGCTCTGTCTCAGAAATAATTAATATTGATGATTTAAGATCAGACGATCTATAATATTTTTATAGGCAATAAATCTAAATAAAAGGCAGCATGACACTGTAAATATTTTAGTTATTTGATATATATATCCATAATAAAGATGATTTATACCAGATAAAATAATTGTTTTGTCATTAAAAGTTAAATTTTAGTAATTATACGACAAAACAATTCATACCTCACAAAATAGATGAGAACCATGAAAGAACTTCCTATCAGCGAGCAAGATTTTAGTGAAATTATTACTAAAAATCTTCTTTATATTGATAAAACAAAAGTAATATACGATATTATTACTAAAGGAAAATCATATTTCCTATCCAGGCCCAGGCGCTTCGGCAAATCGCTGCTTCTTAGCACCTTCAAAGAAATCTTCGGCGGCCATCGGGAGCTTTTCAAGGATCTCTGGCTAGGATGCGAGTCAGATTACGACTTCATGGCCTATCCAATCATATACCTGGACATGGCCCTTGACAGCGATTCCCCAGAAGATTTGAAAATCAGCCTCTTGGATGTTCTGCAAGAAATCGCCGAATCGGAAAGCCTAAAAATCTCGGCTCCCACGGTAGGAAGGGCCATAACACGTTTAATTAAGGCGCTTGCCAAAAAATATGGCACGAAGGTCGTCATCCTCATCGACGAATACGATGACCCCGTGAGTTCGCATATTCTGAATCCTTCCCTGGCTCTGGCCAACCGTGGGGTGTTGCGGCCCTTCTACTCGGCCATAAAGAGCAACTCCGGCGACCTGCGCTTTCTTTTCGTGACGGGGGTCACTCGTTTCGCCCTCATGGGCTTCTCGGGTGGCCAGAACCAACTCGACGACATCAGCTATGACGATAAATATGCCGACATCTGCGGCTTTACCATTGACGAGTTCGACAAATATCTGGGTTCCCGCCTAAGTCACGTTTTGGACAAGCTAAAGGCCAAAGGACGCAGGGTTCCCGGGGCGACCGTCAAAGAACTGCGGCAAGACATTCTCTACTGGTACGACGGCTACACCTGGGACGGGAAAACGAGATTGCTGAATCCCGTCTCTGTCCTGAAGTTATTGGAAAAGGGGGAATTTTCCGAGTACTGGTTGGCCACCTCGGCCTCCCTAGACTTTTTGCGCCTGGTCATGGCCAATGACCCGTTGGACTTCACGGGTGACAAATTGACCGACGTCCAGGTACTTGACGTTGGCTGGGCCGAGGTCGGGCAGCTTAAATCTGTCCCAACCTTGCTACAGACCGGCTATCTGACCATCAAAGACATTACCTACGAATCTAAAGATAAGAGGAAATATCAATTAACAGTTCCTAATTTTGAAGTCAGTGCCAGCTATAATCAGATATTTTCAGATGGGTTGTTCAATTTTTTGAAAAAAAATCCCAAAATAGAAACAAGCGTCCTGTCCGAGGCCATAAGCAGACGTGACCCCGAAATGCTCATGACCATCCTCAACTCGCTGTATTGCGCCGTTCCGGCGATTCTTCACTCCGACGTGGAGTCTTTTTACCACAGCGTGCTTTTTGGATATTGCTTTAACCTGACAATCAAGCCTGACTCGGAACAGCCTGGGGGCAAGGGAACCCCTGACCTTGTGCTGAGGATGCCCGATGGCCAATGTGCCATCCTGGAACTCAAATACGCCAAGGCAACGAACGATATCGACCAATCGCCCAAGAAAAAGAAGGCGCTTATGGCCAAAAAGGCCAAGGAAGCCCTGGAGGCCATAGCCGCAAAAAAATATGCCGTGCCATATCAGGCCCACCATGATTCAATCATGTCCATTGGGATTGGCGTATATGGCCGGGGTGAGTGCCTGGTCCTGCTAGCCTAGGGAATCTGGTCTCCGGCCAAGGTATCTGTCTAGAAACTGCCAATTTATCATGCTATTTCGATATTTCTGTCGGTCGTTTCAATCGCTTGGTCAGACAGCCAACCGGCTGGGGACCCGCTCTATCGGACGCTGGGCAACCGCTTGCGACCGCTTGCCCAGGCGGCAACCGTCTGGGCAACCGTTTGCGACCGCTTGGCCAGACGGCAACCGGCTGGGGACTCGTTCTATCGGACGCTGGGCAACCGCTTGCGACCGCTTGGCCAGGCAGCAACCGGTTGGGACCCGTTCTATCGGATACGGCTGTCGCTAGGCCAGACAGCCCAGCCGTAAACTCAAAAGTTCCTTATCGTTTTACAGTGACAGGTAACGAAGCCTTCATTTCAAAAACCCAAACCCATCATACCAAACAAATCTGGTAATTGTTTATTTGGTCAACACATACAGAGCGAAACGATTGTCACCGACCTTTTTAATCGACCCGTCCCTAGCCATACAGCGGAGCAATGCTCTTACTCGACTGTCACTTAGTCCAGTTACTTGGACAATATCTTTTGACTTTGCCTGACCGTGTTCTTCTAGAAAAGATATAACCATTCGTTTTCTATCGGATGTTGCAACCAATTGCTGATCAGTAGGCGACTGGACCGACTGATGATAGGTTGTTTTTAATCCATTTCTCTTGAATGTGACTTTGAAAAAGGCAGAAAAATCAAATAGGGGCTCGGATACATTGGCCGCCTTCGCCGCTTCTTTCATCCGTTTTATCCCAGTACCCATCTGTTCAATGTAACCAATTCTGTAAAACATACTGGCTAAGACAGAGTTACGAGTAATACTGACTTTACCGAAATTGTTCTTCGTAATTCCTTTACAGACTCCGCCAGGACTTACGATGTCCACACGGTCATCGTAAATCTCAATCATGACCCTCGATCCCTTTTCATAATAATTACGATGAATTACAGCATTTACAACTGCTTCACGAAGGGCATCCTCCGGCAACTCCAAAACATTTTCTCGTTTTAAGCCCTCAATCTTAAAACTCATGCGGAGGTGTTTTTTCAAGAAAACAATCGCATCGTCAACATTACTTATAATGTCGCCATTTAGTTCTTTGGCATCTAAGACATATGCCTTGTCAATTCCTTTAAACAGAGCACATACAACTCCGGCATGACGGAACAGTACGTCCTCGTCGTTAGTTCTGAAAAAAAGCGCACCGGCATTCGTGAAATAGAGCTTACCATCAATCTGTACGGCACTATTGAGATTCGTAAGAATAGCCTCCGTGTCCAGAACTTCGCTGATTTTCGCACGTTTGACATACCTTTTGTATGACGCCTCATTGAAGCGTTTAGTGATCGGCAAGTCATTGCGGACAATTTCATCATATCTAATCTTTTCCTCATTATGGAAAAATTCGATGATACTGTTTCGATCTAATTTTTGCGAGTTGGGGCCCGAACGCAAGTAGAAGCCTTGGGAACAACAATACGGTTTTTGGGTTCCTTCGGGAACGGTAATGACTATTATACTGTTATCGATTATGTCAATGTCGACTTGGATCCTTGGCTCAATTTTGTTGACTGTATCCTGAATGCGGGAACGCGCAATATTGCTCACGTCAGTCCCAAAGACAGTACAGTCATCGTCTATACCTATATAGATCCGACCGCCAGAAGCGTTGGCAAAAGCGCAAACCTCTGAAGGAAGCTCCTTGTCAGGACTTTTTTTGAATTCCACTTTAAAGCTTTCACCTTCACTGAGGATGACATCCAAATCGCTTGTCATTGAGCACACCTACTGCTTTGCGTTGAGATACCTGCGGAGGAAAAATATTCCCGAAAATAATCAGTATTAAAATCATACTATATTCTTTTTATATAATACATCTATTGAATATATATTTTAATTCATTATTTTTATATAATTTATACTATTATTATTATCAATAAAGTATTATTATGCTTTTATAATATAATTTAATAGTTTTACAGGTTAATGTTTGGATTGCGCTAATATTAAATGATAAATTTTTTTCTAATATTGTTGTCCTATTATCCAAAATGCCACCAAAGATACTAAAATTAAAAATTAGCGGTTCTGATCAAAAAACACATAATCCTTGTCGCACAGGACCAGACGATTTTCAGATAGTCCAAGCGGTCGGTTGCGCAAAGCCTTCTGTTGACTAGGCTTCGATCTCGAGAGATGCCTTCACCTTAGATCAGTCAACAGCAAAAGGCAAATTGAGCGACGTCCGAACAGCCGTGGATTGGATCTCTCCAGGCAGAGATAGACCTGTTTAAACAGATGACGGATTTGTTGGACGACCGTTTATCAGAAACACAGTAAAACCTCAGCTATAATGTCGAGGTTTTATTACATAATACTATCGACCAATAAACGAATAGCTGACATTTGACAATATACTAAACTCATCTTGACTGCTGCGTACGCCGTATCTATAGATTAGACGTTATGTGCCTCTCATTATTATTTTGTGCCACATTCACAGAGGTGAGCAGATGAGGCAAGGTTTATGACCCTATTTCAATCAATAGCATTTAGGCAGATATCGATATCAAATTAAAGCTAAAGATATTATCTATATAATTTCGATTAAATATTATATTGTAATGATCAATAATTAAAATATATAATTATTTAAATAAGTTTTTAATATAAAATTTGTCGCTATACATATTAATATTTATAATTTACTTACTCTTCAAAGCCATAATCTTTAACATGTAAGGTTCTGCAATTTTCAGAGATTGTCCGAACCGTCGATTGCGTAAAGCCATCAGTTGACTTTGCTTCAATTTCAAGCGACACCTTCACCTTGGCTCCGTCAACAGATGTCAAATTCTGGATAATCTCCTCGACAAATTTCTGCACATCCCGGTTAATCCTCGTGTTGTCTAGATCGGTGGACATAAAGAACCGTCTCATTTTCAACGTCGCCGATGCCGGCGTTTCTTGGACCTCCGATAGACCGCCGCCAACGCCGCTTCCATAAGTCGGTCGGGTTGTTTGTGTTCCATCACCAATGTTCCATCTTGGTGGAAGCAAGCCATTACCCGTGGAATTTACCATACCGCCAGTCTCTTCCAGAGGTCTTGAAGCTTCAAGAGCAAGCTGCTTCATAGCCACGTTTAGCTTGACCAGACAGGCGGATTTATCAATTATGTCTACTTGCTGATTGAACTTGAGGTCAATGTAGCGATTGCCGTCAAAACGTGATGCGACCGCGAAATACTCCGTGGAGTTGACGCCGTCTCTGATGGCATCGATTAGCACGTTTTCGGCCGCCAGGCGCGGCAAATAGCAGTATTTGCAGAGATCGTCCCAAAGCTTGCTAATCGGGATGTCATTTGACTCAGGCCACAGCACATTGTCTAGCTCCATCAGAAGCACGGCCGGTGCCCAGCACGAGATAATCTGCTCGTTCTGGCCCATTTTCTTGGCTGCCTTCGTGACAATGCCCTCGTCTCCACCCCTGATGCTGGTGGCTTCCCAGACAATTGTCTTTATATCGGAGCTTCTGTCGATGTGAGGCACCATGAGCCAGCAATACGTCTCCTTGATACCCCCATCGACTGTCTCACTTGCACGGCTGATACCATTGTCCGTTTCGTGATTCTGCGTGGCGTCAAGATTCAAGACCTCGCTGTCTTCTTTGATGGATTTCCATGCGAGATATTTCCTCACCGAGTCCTTGAGATTGGCCATCATGGCATGGTCAGGCGCAATAAATGATAGCATGTTGCGGTAGAGGCGGGGCGTGTTGCCATGGCAATTCAGAAAATCAGTTACCGCATGGATTGCTTGATTGTCGTCCGGGCTAGAAGGCTTATACCCTTCACCTGGACGCAGGAGGACGAGACGAGCGATCTTATCGTCAGGCACGTCAAGGGAAGATGAGGGGCAAACATGTATGCCCGAGAAAGGTGGCTCCTTGCGGAACTTGCGGACGCGCCTCTCAATTTCATCCACGACATCAGAATCGGGAACCTGCGTGGCCCGGTCATCCACGGTCTTGCGAAGAGTCGGACGCGTATCGTACCAAAATCGATCTGAGGAATGGTTAAGGTAGGCCAGTCGCTTTTCAAGCTCAGTTAAGGCATCGTTGAAATTGGCTATGAACTCTCCTGGCTGGACAACGCCAAGGCGGATCCTGGACGCTTCGATGCCGCGTACTTTCTGGCCACGAACGGTCGGAGCAGAGCCGAGCATGATTGTCCTGGCCACACGGCGCGCCGCCAGTTTGCCACCGTAACGCGGGTTGTCCTTGTCAGTCTGAAATGGGATTGATTTCTTGCCGTCCACCTCGCGGTCAACGATGGCGTTCCAACCATCGGAAAGATGCCGCGTCAACTCGTCGCGGACATTCGGCGCATCTAGCGGGATGGAGCCTGGCATTATCATCGCGCTGGCATCGTTGCCCATCCACAGCTCATGGATGACGGCCGCCATAAGTCGCAGGACGCCTCTGGTTCTCTGGAAACGCTCCAAGGTCGCCCAGTCCTCATATAGACGGTCGAACACCTCAGGATGAATCGGGTAGCAGGAAACCATCCTTTCTCTGTAATCCAGCTCACGGGTTTCCAACGGAAAGTCGCTCTGGTTCTGGTTGTACATCTGGCTGAACCTTGAGCAGACCAAATCGCGCATGTCCGTTTTTTTGCAGTCGAGAAAAAGACGGCGGCGGACGACCTCGAAACCCTCGCTGGCCGCGACTGGTTTCCAGATTGACTCCATGCGCCCAAAAGTATGCTCTATGGTCTCAAGGGCACTGTGCCCGGCCTCACCTCCTATCTCAATGTCAGATTCCGGGATGGAGGCGACCACGAGACTGTTCTTGCTGGCCTTGGCGGCCTCGGACACTTCCTGAAGAAAAACGATAAAGTTGTCGAACGTGCCGGCGGGCAAATCTCTGGCACCGTAGAGCTTCTTGGCGTAGGAGACCAACTCGTCCATCAATACAAGGGAGGGAGCGGCGGCGTCAAAAAGGTTTCTCAATGTTACCGATCCTGGGGAAACGCCTTTTTTGTCCGACTCCTTCACGAGATCGTATAGGCCTGGTTTGCCAGCTGATTCTGCCAGTTGGGCCGCCATCTCGCCCCAAAGGGTGTTGATGGTGATGCCGGGCAATTTGGGCGGACGCCTGCTTTTGGTCGGGTCAAGGGCGGTGCCCACGAGAACAGCCACGTTGGCTTTGGGCAAAACGCTGACGTCAGCGCAAGTCAGCACAGGCCTTGCGCCAGGGATTTTGTCAATGGAAACCTTGCCGCCCATCATGTGGAAAAGCGCGAGCATGCTGTGCGTCTTGCCGCCGCCGAAAGCCGTCTTGAGCTGAATGACCGGCTCGCCGTCCAGGCCGCAGACCCGCCGAAGCGACTGCGCCAAGAGCCCAGTCATGCCCTCTGTCACATAAGTTCTGGCAAAAAACTCCACCGGGTCACGGTATTCAAACGCTCCCTCGCCTCTGGCGACCTGGGCAAGGTCGGCGGCGAACTCAGCTTTCCTGTATCTGCCTTGGGCCACGTCTGGATGAGGCTCGATGACGTCACGCCAACCGGGCAGGCCATCGACGGACACTTTTTCAACGATTGCGCTTTTGTCTGCCTGCCCGGCAATTATTGACGCGGGGGAAGTTTCGGTCATGGTAGTCGAACCGTCAGCGGAGCCGTAGCGCACGACCCGCATATGAGCCCGAATCTCCTCGGCCCTATCTGGATTGATTTGATCGCAGAGCCGGGACATCGTGTCCAAGGCGCGCCACGCATCATCGTCCGTGAAGTCCTTGCCACCTAGGTGCGCCAGCTTGTTCCTGACGCCACTCAGTTCCTTGGCCCAGGTCCGGTGGTCGATGGAGAGTTTCTTGCGGAAGACATCGCTCCAATGCAAATCGAATAGGAGAAGAGATCGGGCGATGTCTAGGGAATCAACTAGCTGCGGCCATTCGCCAGAAGTCGGAAGATCACGCCTTTGGTCCTCGTAAAGCTTTTCCATTACGCCTTTGGACCACCAATGGGCCCCAATATACTGCTTCAGTTCCCTGCAGACATAGCCTGAGAGGGCATCGCGGAGCAGGCGAAAACCTTCTTGAACTTGCGCATAATTGCTTGTCAAGGTCTAACCCCCTTGAAATTACATTGGCCA
>JAISEK010000091.1 GCA_031264145.1 Deltaproteobacteria bacterium | reverse complement strand
GGAGTACGTGGAGGAAAGGGACTGTTCCAAAGTCGCCCGTCTTTTCTGTGATTTGCTCTCAAACGTGACCTACTGGCAGCATCCCGCTGGCGGGAACAAGGACGGGGGCGAGGCGGCCGTCAAGGAAGACGAGCGCACCTACCACGGGCTGATCCAGATTTCCTTGTCGGCCATGGGCCTTAAGGTGTTGGGCGAGACGGCCGGGGCCATCGGGCGGGCCGACATGGCCATCTTCCTGCCCCACGACAAGGCCCTGGTCATCGAGATCAAGCACAGCCGCGCCAATCCCGCCCACACCGGCGAGGACCTGGCAAGGATCCAGGCCGAGGCCCTCCAGAAGGCCCTCAAGGCCATAACGGAGAAAGACTACGGCGGGCCCCACAGGATATCGGCCAGCGAGGTAACCGGCCTGGGGCTGGCGGTCTACGGCCGAAACGAGGTCCTGGCCGGATTCCTGGACAATTCGGCTTTGCGGCAGCCCCTATAGCGTCCCGTCTTCTGGCATGACGGGAGATGACACATTTCCACCGCGAAATGAAGCCGTCTTTACCCGTCTCCTCAAGAAAGACGAGGAGCTGATGGCCCGCCGAATCCCCGGCCCAGGACGAAAATCTCCTGGCTCCGGCTCCTGGTGGCCCTGGGCTTGAGGCGAACCAGGTTCCCGAAGCTGGGGACCAGTTCCCTAGCGAAGGCCTCGCCCTCCTGGCTCTGGAATATCTTCATCAGAAAATCGCCCCCCCTGGCCAGGAGGATCCCGGCCCAGGCCCAGGCCGTCCGGCAAAGCTCCAGGCTCCTGGCCTGGTCGATTTCCCTGCGGCCGGTGGTGCTGGGGGCCATGTCCGAGAGGATGACCTCGAAGGGCCCGTAGGGGGCGGCCAGGGCCGGATCGGCGGCCAGCAGGTCGGCCCCCATGACGATGACGTTCCCCGGAAAGCCCGCGGCATCGGGCGGGTTTAGGTCCAGGCCGAGGACCAGGCCCCCCGGCCCCACCCTCGACGCAGCGTACAGGCTCCAGCTCCCGGGGGCGCAGCCAAGGTCCAGGACCTTCCGGCCCTTCCCGAGGAGCCGGTATCTGCGGTCAAACTCCTCGAGCTTCCAGACCGACCTGGCCGGATAGTTTTCCCGGCGGGCCTTCCGGCTGTAGTAGTCGTCAAGCCTGCTCCGATCCTTGATGGCCATGCTTTTCCCCGTCCTCCCATCAGAAACGTTTTTCCCCCGCTTCCGAGATCCGGCTGTTGACTTCAAAGGCCAAAATCGCACATAATAGCGACTCCAGGGCCAGCCCGGCCTCCAAAGGCGCCAATCCCGAAAGGACCTTTGTCCTCCGCAGATGATTATAACCGAAAACATGCCCCTGTTGCCCGGACGTGTTGGTCTGCCCGGACCTGGACAGACCAGGGCGGCGGGGGCGAGAATCGGCCTGGCCCTGAGGGAAGAACAGCCCGGCTCCTTCCTCGTCACCCTGGAGGGCCCCCTGGGGGCCGGCAAGACCACCCTCTGCCAGGGACTGGCCGAGGCCCTGGGGGCAAGCCCTGGGGAGGCGGTCAGCCCGACTTTTACCCTGTGCAACGTCTACCGGGCCCAGAGGCCCATCTTCCACCTCGATCTCTACAGGCTGGACCCTGGGAGGGCGGCGGAGGAGTTCGTGGGCGCGGGGCTGGAGGAATGCCTCGACGGGCTTTGCCTGGTGGAGTGGCCCGAGAGGCTGGCCAGAGGGTTCTGGCCCGACGAGCGGCTGGAACTTATATTCGAGCCGCAGGGCGCCGGACGGATCCTCTCGGCCCGGGGCACCAGCCCGGCGGCCGCCAGGATCTGGCGGGCGGCGACAATAGCGGCCGGCGATGACGGCCAGGAATGAGAAATGTCCAGGATTATTCAGAAATACGGCGGAAGCTCGGTAGCCGACCTTGAACTCATAAGGGGGGTGGCCAAGAGGGCCGTGGCAGCGAAGAGGGAGGGCAACGAGGTCGTGGTCGTCCTCTCGGCCATGAAGGGCGAGACAGATCGCCTCCTTGGCCTGGCCAAGAGCGTCCTCCCGGATCCAAGCCCCAGGGAGGTCGATACCATCCTGGCCACCGGCGAGCAGATCTCGATCGCCCTCTTCGCCCTGGCCTGCCAGTCGATGGGCGAAAAGGTCAAGTCTTTCCTGGGCTTCCAGGCGGGGATCAGGACCGACGACGCCCATGGCCGGGCCCGCATAACCGACATCGTCCCCAGGCGGATCAAGACCGAGCTGGCCAAGGGGCGCATCGTGGCCGTGGCCGGCTTCCAGGGCGTCAACCGCCACGGCGACATAACCACCCTGGGCCGCGGCGGCTCCGACACCACGGCTGTGGCCCTGGCCGTGTCCCTCAAGGCTGACGTCTGCGAGATCTACACCGACGTGGACGGCATCTACACGACGGACCCGCATATCTGCGACCTGGCCCGCAAGATGGACAAGATTTGCTACGAGGAGATGCTGGAGCTGGCTTCCCTGGGGGCCAAGGTCATGGAAATCAGGAGCGTCGAGCTGGCCATGAACTACGGGGTGCGGATCCAC
>JAISEK010000042.1 GCA_031264145.1 Deltaproteobacteria bacterium | reverse complement strand
GAGAGATCTATTTCGCTCATGGTTTCCACCTCTAAGCTGGGCCCGGTTTTGCGGGCCATGCGCTGGTCAGCCCAAACAACCAAGCGGGTTGCGGCAGCGGGAAAAGGCCAGCCGGCCTTTTCCCGCCAGGGTAATTGCGTTGGTTACGTGAATCGACGGGCCAGGGACCGCTGGCCAAGCCGGTATGCGCCTGTGTCTCCGGTCCAGGGGCCGTGGCCGCCTGGCGCCCTTAATAAGAGGAACGCTATGGGCAAGGCCAAGGGGGAAAACGTCCCCGCGAAGGTGCGGGCCGGGCGTCAGTCGGCCTCGCTGGCCGGGTCGCCTGGAGGGCCTAGGTAGACCGCGACGGGGGCCCGGCCGTTGACTTCCAGGGACATATTCAAGTCCATGATGATAGCATATCCATACTTCCCTGCCAACCTGCCGCCATTGCCCGAGCCAATCTCGCCCAACAGGGTCGGCAGGCCACCCTCGACGTGGGACAGGACCGAGGATGGGAAGCCCCGGATTGGATCCCAGCTCAGCCTTAGGCTTCCAGGGTCCTCCAGGAACCTGGCCAGCTCGGCTTCCAGGATCTCCTGGTTGAGGGCCCGGCCCCCGGGCGTGGGATCGGCCAGTCCGGACAGGAAGGCTGACAAGGCCTGCCCGGCGGCGGGCTCGAAATCCTGGCCCCCGAGGAGGCGGCGGCCCAGGGAGGCCTTGAGGTCCCCGAGGAAGGGGCGGCCGGTCAGTTCCAGCTCCCCGGGGCCGAAGGACAGCGCGGGCAGGGCCATGATGATATTTTGGCCGTTTAGGCCTTTTGGCAGGTTTTTGACTGTCATGTTTAGCGATACGTCTATCTTTTCGGCGACTTTAAGTCTTATCTGGCTCCCATAGCCCGCCTCCCCGTGGCCGCTCCTTGCCTCGAAGGAGGCCGTTGCCTCGGGCGCCAGGCAGTCCAGGAAGGCCAGGGCCAGGGGATCCTTGGGCAAGATGGGCGCGAGGCCGTCTAGGTCGGCCGAGAGGTCCTCCAGTGACCAGAGGCGCGATGGTTCCTGGCCATCCTCGGCCGGGAGGTCGTCCACCAGGGCCCGGCCCAGGAAAAAGAGCTCGCCCCCTTCCCCGGTCCAGGAGAGGGAGGCCAGATCAAGGCTCCCGAACGATTCGGCCAGATGGCCAGCCCCCACGGCCGTCCTGAGACCGTTCCCGGCCAGGAGTCCTTCCCGGGCCTGGACGAGGCCGGTCGTCAGGGCCATCAGGTCGAGGCCTGAGACCGAGGCGTTGCCGAGGGCCAGGCCCTTGACCACCATCGCATCGGGGATGCCCAGGGCCAGATCGCCGACGACCAGGCCGCCCAGGACGGAATCGCGCAGCCCAAAGAGCGACAGGCCCTGGACCTCGAACGACGAGCCGTCGGAGAGGGAGGCCCGGAAGTCGCTGAGCCTGAGCGACCTGAAGGCGACGTGGTCGAGCCTGGTGCGGGCCGTCTCCCCCGGAACGATGGAAAAGCCCTCCAGGGAAAAGGCCCCGACGTGTATGTTTTCCAGCCTTCCCTCGAACGGGGTCCCGTTGGCCAGGTCCCTGATGATCAGCTCGCCCTCCGAGAGGAGCGTGAAGGAATCGTCGCCCAGGCCGAATATGGTCTTGAGGAGTTCTACCTTGCTCAGCCCGGAGACCCTGGCCTCCCTGATCCTGACAGGGTGCCCTGGCTGCTGGCGGATAAACATGGTCACCCCGGAGAGCGTGATCCTGTCCAGGAGTGGCGAGAGGTTGATCTTGTCGGTCCTGATGCCCGAGACGAGGCTGGCCTCGTCGCTGAAGTCCTGGTTGAGCAGCCGGCCCAGCAGATAGCCGGGCAGGAACAGATAGAGCCCGACCAGTATGGCCAGGCAGGCCAGGGCGGCCAGGGGCCAGCGGCGCGGCGGTCGCGGCTTCGGGAACGTGTCCTCGTCTTTGCTCATTGGTTGCCTTTGGGTCTGGTATGTGTATGTGGTTTCGGCGAAGCCGGAAAAAGTTTTCTTTTTGGAACTAAAATATGTCTGCAGCTCAAGTCTGATACATAGTTAAAGCAATAATTATTTATAATAAAATATATTTATTAATAATAAAAATTGCGCATATTGAATCATAATTCAATAATGATTAAATAAAATTAATAAATAGTAAGATATGTCGTCATAAGCCGCAAAAGCCATATTTGACCCACCCATGGCTGCCATCATCCTGGAGGGCACTCCCTGCCCTGATCCGCATCGGTCATTGTTCTTCCCTTGGGGAAATAACCGATTGGGGGGCCCTACGGCCAGCCGTTTGGCCAGACAATCCCAGGCCGGTTGCTTATGGCCGTGAGAGATGGCCCTGAGTCCCAGGCGGGCCAGGGGGAAGGAAGCGACCGGGCAGGCGGCGAAAGGCGCGCCATGGGCGACTGTGGAAGACGTCATTGGTTTGTCATTGGGGAGTGGTCGTGTCTGACAAAAATAAGATTGGGCATGATTTTGGCCAGCTTTCTCATGTTGGCCCGTGAACTCACGGGAAAAAGAGCAGGTGAGGAGGGCAATGCGCAAAACTCGCCCGCTCCGTTTTTCGACCGGGCAATGGTTATGGCGACCAAAATAAGATTCAATCCAACTCTGACAAAACATGGAAATACGCCCGTCGCATAACTAGATCCAGGCAATATTATCATGCGTGATACAAAAATCAAGAACGGCTCTACAATGGCGAATTGATAAAAAGGAGTCATTTTTTATGATAGTTCTATTGTTTATTTTAAAATATTGCAAATAATAATATAAACTATATAAATATTAATTCAATTGATAAATATATCTAAATACACGTTTACGGGCTTAAGCAGGCTACCGCCCCCAGGGCCACGAACATTCTTGGCCATAGAGCAATGCTACAACGTCCAGGTACATCCATCAAAAACCAATTTGACCAAAGTTGCCAAATAACCTCAAATATGGCATAGTAAATTTGCGGACGCTAATTTTCCAGCTTATTTTAACATCGGTTATCGAGACTTCAGGAGACGGACAATGGCCTTG
>JAISEK010000020.1 GCA_031264145.1 Deltaproteobacteria bacterium | reverse complement strand
GAACCGGCCCGGGAGCAGGCGCCGCCCTGCCCCCGGGCCCTTTCCTTTCAGGGCAGATCCCCGGCCATGGCGTCATCGGGCAGCCCGATGCCCACGTCCAGGACCTCCCGCCAGGAAGTCAGGCCGCTGGACAGGGCCGAGCCGGGGGCGGGGATCTCGATGTCGAACACGCCGCCGTCGGAGTTGGAGCCCCTCAGGATGAGCCGGTCCTCGGCCGTGAGGATGACCGCCTCGGTGGGCCGGCCCTGGCCCATGGGGATGGCCCCGGCGATGACGTCCCTGGGGACGGCGGAGCCAGGGAGACTGTGGAAGGAGGACCTGAGCCTGGGGCTCGGGAGGCCCGTGAAGGTGTCAACGGCGTACTGGTAGCCCTGGCCTATGCTGCCGCAGGCCCCGGGGGAGGGCTCGAAGCTGGTGAAGGCCATGACCGAGTCGCCGTCGCCCAGGCCGGCCACCTTGGGCTGCGAGAGGATCATCTCGAACTCGTGCCCGGAACCCGGCTCCAGGAGACGGCCGATGTCCAGGCGGCGCCTGTAGCCGATGGTCTTGGGCCCCAGGGAGGCCTCCAGGACCGCGGCGTAGGAGGCGGCGCCCCCGGCCTGGGTGGCCAGCAGCCTGGGCTGGGCGGGCAGGCCCCTGACCGTCCCGTCGGAGAGGACCGTGGCCCCGGAGACGTCCAGGAGCCTCGATGCCTCGGGCGTGCGGTCGGCGAAGGCCATCAGGCCGTCCTTCGTGAGGACCTCCTTGATCCCGTAGAGGAACTGCTGGTGGTTGTCCCGGCAGGCCCTGGAGTTGGCCGTCCGGCAGGGGTCGGCGTCCTCGCCCGTCCAGAGCCGGCCGGTCCCGAAGAGGACCCAGAGCTGCCCCAGGCGGTCGCGGGTCGAGTTCGCGGCCCCGCTTATGGGCCTCTGGGCGTCGAAGAGCCTGGCCAGCCTCCACCTGGACACGGGGAGCGGGTTCCCGAGGGCGTCGGCCATCTGGAGGCGGTAGAGGGCCCCCTTGTCCAGGCAGTCGGGCCCGGCCCGGCTGGCGGTCAGCCCGTAGTAGACCGCGTGGTTGTTCCATGGGTCGCCCCTGGTCTGGGGCAGGGGCACGAAGGGCTCGTTGAAGAAGCTGTCAGGCTCAGGGGCCACCAGGAAGTCCGCCCGCCCGCCCTTGGCCGGGTCGGTGTTGACGACTTCCCGGCCCGTCTCGACGTCCAGGACGATCAGCCTGGCCCTCTGGGCGCTGTGGCCGCCCTGGGGGTCATTCTGGCCGTATCTGACCATGGGCAGGCCCGAGGGGGAGTAGGCCGGCGAGTCGGTCACGGGGCCGCTGGCCAGGATGGCGTAGAAGCGGCCATTGACGCGGACCACGGCCGGCATGCCCACGGGTAGGCCCAGCCCCAGGGAGCCGTGGCGCCACATGAGCCTGGGCTCCTTCTCCGGGTCGGTGACGTCCAGGGCCACGATCTCGGAAAAATAGTGGTCCCCCTGGGGCCCGTTCCTGGCCGCTGCCCCTATGGGCCGTCCGCCCAGCCTGAGGCCGACCAGGAGGATGGTCCGCCACCTGTCGCCGATCTTGACGTCGGTGACCATGGGCTTGAGGTCCACGTAGTAGGAGTGGAGGTAGTCGGGGTCGGCCAGCCACTGCAGGTGGGGCAGGAGCGAGGTCGGGACGAAGGACCAGAGCTCGGCCCCCAGCTCGTGGTCTGTCTGGGAGGGGAGGAGCCTCCTCCGGTAGTGGACCTGGCCGGAGGACAGGGAGCCCAGGAAGCCCATGTTGACCGCGTGGAGCATGCCGTCGTTGGCCCCGTAGTAGAGGACCTGGCGGCGGGTGGCCATGCTCTCCCTGTACTCGGTGTAGGACCGGTCGCCGTGGAGGAGGTCAAACCCGAGGGCCGGGGCCCCGGCCATCACCGGCTTGGAGTTGATGACGTCCCCGTGCCGCCAGGTGACGGGGGACAGGCCGTCGCCCCAGGGATCGCCGACCGTCCGGGGACGCCAGCCTGGCTGGTCCCGGCCGATGACGTACTCGATCACCATCCTGGTGGCCTCCCTGCGGGAAAGGCCCTGGAGCCCGGGGAGGACGGCGCCATGGTCCAGGGGCAGCATCAGGGGGTCCAGCGCGGCCAGCGAATCCTGGACGTTGAACCTGGCCAGGGTGGCCCCGCCCCCGGCCTGGGGCTGGCCGTAGTAGACGAGGCGGCGGCCGTCGGCCACGGTGGCCGCCTGCCCCCAGGGGCGGCTTCCCGACAGGAGCTTCTGGCCGTCGAGGCGGGCCAGCCACTCGGCGGTGTCGAAGACCGTCCTGAGCCGGTGGATGCTCTCGGGATGGGCGCCCGGGCCGGACAGGGGCGACAGCGAGTTCTCGCCCGAGAGGTCGGCGCAGCGGCTGATGCGCCGGCCGGGGACGTGGCAGGCCGGGGGGTTGGCGCCGGCCTCCGGGCTGGAGAAGGACACCACGCTGTCGCCCATGTGGCCGGGCGGATCGTGCCTCATGGTCAGGCGGCCGTCGCCGTCCGAGTCCTCCCTGTAGTTACCGAAGCGGTCGATGAACAGGGCGTAGACCCCGCCGACCCAGACGATGGCCTGGCCGGGATCCTTCGGGTTGACGTACCTGGGGTAATAGTAGCTCTGGACGGAGAGGCCGCCTCCCAGGACCGAGTTGACCGCGGCCGTGTTGGCCACCCCGAAGGACACCGCGCTGGAGATGCTCCGGAAGGCCTTCTCCAGCTTCTCGGGGAGCTGGGCGATGTTGGAGGCCTGGAAGTAGTTCCTGGGATCGCCCGAGGGCCCCTCCCACTCGCCTGGATCGGGGACGCCGTTGCCGTTCAGGTCGTTGAAGCCGCCGTACTTGGCCGCCAGCCACAGGGGGTTGGGGAGGGTCTTGGCCCTGGCGGCGTTCTGGCCCAGGGCGAAGACCCTGGCCTGCCTCTTGACGTCCCTTACCCTCATGGTGCAGCCGGACGGGGACGCGCTCGCGCCCACGTAGGGGCAGTTGGGCGGGGTGAGGATGAGGGAGGCCGGCGGGTCGTTCATGGTCAGATCCATGTAGGTCCCGTCGCGGGTCGTCCCGCTGATGGTGTAGCCCATGGCCATGCCCATGCCGGTGCCCTTTTCCTCCCAGGAGCTCCTGACCAGGATGGCCTTGGCCATGTGGGGGGCGATCTCGATGAAGTCCTTCCGCTGGTCGGCCGAGGCCGGGTTCCTGAACCTGTACCAGGAGCGGCCCAGGAGGGCCCGGTCCCCGCTGTCGGGGCTCACGGGGGTCGTCTCGCGCAGGCCGGCCGGGGTGTGGCCGTCGGTCAGGAGATCGATCTCGTAGGTGACCTGGGCGTCGCCCTCCCAGTCGTCCCCCATGGCCCGGTCGGAGAAGTTGACCTTGATCTTGGCGTGGAAGGCCTGGCCATGGCGGTCGGTCTCCCATTCCAGGACGAGGTAGTTCAGGAAGCTGAGGATCCTCCCGGCGCTGGAGGGCTCGGAGACGATTGAGGCCGGGAGGATGGAGACCGACTTGTCAGGCCCGCCGCCGGCGGGCCCCACCTGGAACGTGAGCTCCGGAAACGAGGCGCTCATGGTCACCGAGTAGACGTCGACGCTCACCGGGGTCTTCTTGGCCGAGGAGGAGAGGTTGAAGTCATGGATGTGGGCGTAGTAGGCCGCGGCCACCGCGCTGTAGGTCCCCTCGCCAGAGGGGGCCAGGGGGCAGAGCCCCCTGACGTCGGAAAGCGAGCCCAGGCCCTTGGGGGCGCAGGTGTCGGTCCTATGGGCCGAGTAGAGGTACTTGTCGCCGCCGCCGGTGATGCCCTCCAGCCTCGAGACGGTGTCCAGGTAGGTCTTCTTGTCGAAATTCCTGGGGAGATTGGCCGCCTCGGAAAGGCCCTTGGGCAGCCTGATCCCCGGAAGCATCGGCCTGGGCTGCGGGGAGCCGAACTGGTCGCCGTCGTGCTCGGTCGTGATGTCGCTTATGAGGAGGATGATCGGCTTGGCGCAGGAGGAGTCGCCCAGATCCGGCCGGAGCGAGTTCCAGGAATTGGCCCAGTTCCCGAAGCTGGTGAGACCCAGGATGGACGAGCCCGGCTCGTCGTGGTCATTCTGGAAATTGTAGGCAAAGCTCGGGGTGGTGGCCCCGGCCAGGTAGCGGACGCCCTCGTAGAGCATCTCGCCCAGGGGGTTGCCCCAGGAGAAGACGTTATAGTAGCGCTCCCCGTCCCAGCTGGCGGGGTCCTTGTTGGTCGGGCGCCCTGAAATCCTCAGGTTGTCGATGTTCCTGATCAGGCCCAGGTCGTTCACCTGGCCGGTCTGGGAGTTCACGGGGGGAACGTAGACGTTCCTGGCCTTGGACGGAAGGCCGGAGACCGGGCCTATGTGGTTCCTGAGCTTGCCGCCGCTGTTCCTTATGTCGCTGTTGTACCCCCCGGTCAGGAGGCCGAAGCTCATGGGCCACCCGCCCCCGCCGTAGCGCTGCAGCAGCCCCGCTGGCTTGTAGACGGCGTCCGCCGGGTCCCCGGAAAGGCCGGGATACCTCATGCAGCCCTCGCCCGGGCCCAGGTTGGCCTTGTCGCAGACCTCGACGTGGAGGTTGTAGACCAGGATGCCCTCCCTGACCCTGGGCCTGAGGACCTTGTCGTCCGGGAGGGGCCGGTTGACCAGGACCCAGTCCCAATAGCGCCCGTGGGGCTCGGTGACCGTGACGTTCATGCCGACCGAATCCTGCCCGCCCAGGTCGAAGGAATTCCTGTCGGCGTCAAGGAGCACCCGAAGGGCGGGGAAATAGCCGTTGGTTCTCCCCAGGTCGCTCCCGCGGGCAAAGAAGTGGGCCTTGCCGCTGGCCGGCCTGTCGAACGGGGTGTACTTGCGGATGTCGTACCAGGCCGACAGGGGGGTCACCTCCATCCAGGTGTCGTCGGATCTGACCTCGCTCCCCCAGACCGTGGAATCAGGGGGCACGAAGGAGTGCTCCAGAACCGTTCTGGAGGCGGAATCCACGCTGCGGCGTCCCCCATAGAGGATCTTGGTTATGGCGTCCATGCGGCTGGTGGCCAGATAGTTGAGCCAGTTGCCGCTGAAGGTCCCTTGCCCCCCATCGGTGACCGATCTTGACAGGTCGCTGCAGACCCCCGAGACGGAACGGGGTGAGACCACGTAGGATTTGAGGCCGCTGGGCCGGGCCATTTGGATCTGGGCCTGGCTCTGGTCCTCGATGGCCGCCCCGACCCTGAAGAAATAGCCCCCGGAGTCGCCGGACATGTAGAACCCGTTCAGGCCCCTCTGCCTGGCCCCCCTGTACCCGTAGCAGGAACCGGAATCGAAATAGCCCACGTACTCCACCCCGGGGTTGAAGCCAGTGTCGACCCGGCCGTCGCCGTCGAAATCGACCAGGCCGGGGTAGCCGTGCTGGAACATCTTGAGTTCCTTCGAGAGGACCAGCAGGACACGGGGCGACACCTGTCCCGAGCCGAGAAAGGGAGGCACCTGGTACTTGTCCCTGTCCGGGGCCGCGGCGGCCAGGGTCCCGGCCGACAGGGCCAGGGCCAGCAGGGCCAGCAGGGCCGGCACCACCCTCCTCCGTCCATATTGCCCCGCCTCTGCCTGGCGAGGACGTCCGGCGATGTCCAGGGAAAATATCCGGCTATTGTCTGCGACGAGTGACATCTTGGGCCTATATTCCTTGTTTGCTTATGTATAATAAATTATATGCTATATATAATTAATAGATATAAATATATTAATTTATATAATTATTTTATTAAATAGCATACCATAAATCAATAACGCCAGGCCAGGACCGGCAAGACCGCCTCACATCATCTCCCTGAACATGGCCGTGATCATGCTGGACGGTTCCTGGCCCGGCAGGCCGTGGTGGACCTGGGGTCTGCCCCTGACCGAGACGATGATGATCAGGTGCCTGGGGGAGGTGGCCGACGAGTCGTAGGCGTCGCCGACGCCCAGGCTGGATCCGGCCTGGATGGGCATGCGGGTGTCGACGCTGACGACCGCCGCGGCCACTTCCCCGTTGTTCAAGGAAAAAGTCAGATGGGGCTTCCTGGCGGCGCCGGGATGCGCCCAGCCAGTCTCCAGGTAGCGGTCGACATGGCTCCGGCCATTGGAGTCGGCCATGATTTGGGACAGATTGAAGCGGGACCTGTTGATGTCCACGGTCAACGGGAACCTGGCCGCCCCGCCCCGGGCCAAGACCGCCTCGGGGGAGCCCAGCTCCGGGCGGACAAGGATCCTGGCCATCAGCAGGGCCACCTGGGCCGAGGACTCGGCCGAGTTGAATGTCTCCCGGTTGACCCTGGCCGAGCCCGTGACGCGCACCTCCGATCTGGAGTTGGCCAGGATGACCACGCCCATCAGGCTGACCAGGACCAGGACGAACATGGTGAAGGGCAATATCAGGCCCTCCCTGTGCCGCCCCGGGCGCGCCGGGGGGCGGCGGGGGACCCTTTTCCCGGGGTTCCCGGGATACTCGCTGGTTGAACGGGCCATCATGCTCTCAGGATAGTCATGCAGGCGAATGACAATTTTGGAATATCGCGAAAAACCGACAATTTTATCAAAACGACAGCCTTGTCAGGGCCGCCCTCTGGACCACGCTGCGCCGGCCCGCCAAGTCCCGCCAGGACACCTCCACTTCCACCAGGGTGCTCAGGGAGGTGGGGACGCCCTCATGGAAGGTGACCGTCCTGGAGTAGCGCAGGCCAGGGCAAAGGCCGGCCTGGGGGCAACTCTGGCCATTCCGGTCGAGACTCGTCTCGACTTTTCGGCCCAAGGCGGCCTCATTGGCCAAATCGGACCGGCCCAGGCTTCTGAGCCGCTCCATCTCCGAGTCGGCCAGGATAGAGGCCACGGCCATGTGCTCGGCGATGGCGTTCCCCCTGGTGGCCGCGCTCTGCATCCTCATCGCCGCGAAACAGCCCACGGTCAGGACAAGGATGGTGATGAGCACCTCGACCAGGGTCATTCCCTGCCTTGGGGCCTTTCCCGGCCCACGGCCCATTGCCCGGCTGGCTTCCATGCGCTCCTCCCTTCCTCGCCCATGCCTGGGGCCCGCGCCAGGACCCTTCACGTCAAACCACCCTTCCCCATTGGCCTCAGATCCTTATGGAGTCCTGCCTCAGGGTCACGCGGCCGTTCTCGCGGCCAACGGTGATCCGTTGCCCCCTTGTCGGCCTGGAGGGCCGGGCATGGTGGAAAAGGAAGACGTCGAAGGGCCTCGGGTCGGAATAGACCAGGCTGTTGGGCATGAAGATGGCCCAGATGACGTCATTGACATGCCTGGCCCCATCGAAGGACGCCTTCCCCTGGTCGGTGGCCATTACCCGGACGCCAGGATGCATCCTGTGGGGATCGTCCTGGGGAGGCTCCCAGCCGGACACCGTGGCCGCGCTCAGGATGGCCGTCTGCGACGAGACCAGACAGCGGTCGGCCTTCTTCCTCCCGCAGTCTATGGCCACCCTTACCGGCCTTTGGCTGACGATGGCCTTCTGCCGGGCCGCCCTCAGGATGGCGTCGAGCCGGGTCGCCTCGGTCCTGACCCTTTTCTCCGGCAGGTGGCGGCCAAGACCCTTGAACGCGGCAAAACCCAAAAGGAGCATGATGGACAGCACGACGACCAGCTCCAGGACGGTGAACCCCGCAAGGGCCCGGCCCTTGGGGCCGGGTCCGGGTCCTTGGGGACAGGTTTTCGGGGATGCGTCAAGAATCTTTTCCATAAATGTCCATGATCGTCCAGTCAGGCCCTTGCCAGGCCGGCCAAGGCGCCCCGGCCCCAGGGCCGCCTACTGGTAGAAATTCCTCAGGAAGACTATCTCCACCAGGGTGGCGTGGCGACGGTGGTCGGCACTTGTCCCGGCCTGGCGGTTGAAGAGGGCCGGACGCCGGTGCCCCACCTGCCTGCCGGAAGCGGCCGACCTGGCGGACAGGCCCAGGGCCACGGCCTTGACCCGGTTTTTGGCGAACCTGGCCGAGCTCACCGCCGGATCGCCGGCCGCGTCGGCGATCCTCACGGGATCGCCGTCAAAATAGAAATAAACCTGGAAGTCATCCACGTCCTCGGCCAGGATCATGGCCCCCATGGCCGGATCGTCGAACCCACCCATGGTCTGGTCGTGGTAGTCGGCCATGAGCCGGGAATTGGCCTCGTCCAGAAAGTAGGTCGCCACCGAGGCCTGCCTGAGGTTGAGGACCCTGGATCCGGCGACCGGGAAGCCGGCCGGCGGCCCGTCATGGGTGAAACGGCCGTTGGTCCTGATGGGCAGCTCGTGGAGACCGGCCACCACCTGGCCGGCCTCGAAGATCGCGGCGGCGTCGGCGTTGACCAGGGCCACCACGTCGCCAGGCCCCACGGAACCCGCCTCGACCGGACCGTCAAGCCTTATGGTGCCCCTCTGGTAGCCTATGGCCTGGGCGAAGGCGGATGGCCTCTCAATCTCGGAGCGGAAGACGGTAATCGCGTCCGGCCCGTCCTTCCCCCCATCTACCCCATAGATGGCCCTGACGCCGGACTGCCCGACGCCAGCGTCGGGATGCCTGAACCAGCCTGCCGTCTTGGATATCGCCAGTTTCTGCCCGGCCAGGGCCTGCCTGGTGGGCCCGTAAAACTGCACCAGCCCGCAATCTGGCCCCAAGAGGGAAAGGCCGTTGCCGGCCATGCGGACCTCCCGGGCCAGCGTGGCCAGGGCGGCCCTCAGGTTCTGGTTCATGCGCAGGGAGGCGTCCTCGCTCACGAAATGGCTGGTCGATGACCGAAAGACCGTGAAGGCCAGGCCGGTGACCAGAAGCCCGACTAACATGACCACTATCAGCTCCACCAGGGTCAGCCCAGGCCTGAGGCCCTTGTCACCCATGTCCCCCGTTCCCCGGGAGGTGACCCGGCTAGCGGACCCGACTGGTCCAAGGGCCATTCCGGCGGCCATTGGCGGGGCGTCATGTCCATCGCCCGCTTCAGCTATGGCCGAACGTTTTGGCTCAGCGTCGTTTCCCATCCTGAACCTGGCAGGGAACCCCATGATCCTGTCGGCCGGAATGATGGCCCTCTCTCTGGGCTGGCTATAAAAAGACGATAGAATCATGCGATTTGTAATTTCAGTCAAGATATCAATCATGAAAAAAATGAGTCAAGCCAGATGCTTGATCTATTGGCCTACTTATTCTAACCATAACAACAATATTTGTCAATATTAATTTAATTATCATATGAAATTTTAGAAATATAATTTTATTAATATAATTAAGTATTTAAAATCAAGATATTGTTTATTCTATATAAATTTTAAAATATAATGCCTTGATTTTATTGAGAAAATTTGAACTAAAAATATTAAATTTTTCAAATAAAATTAAACATTTAATCGACTTAATTTTTTATTATATAATTACAATATAATTATAATTTTATATTAAATATTACATAAATAATATATTCAATATATCAATATATATAATTGCAAGGCCAACCATCTTGGGCCGACAGACACGACACCGGCAGGGCTTGGACAGCCTCCTTGTTCCTGGGCCAAGGGCCGTCAGGCTGGGATCAAGTGGCTGGGCTGGATGGAGTTTGGGAAACCCTCCTGGCCAGGGAGGAGCCGCCAGGGCCGGTAAACGGAAAATGCCCCCAGACAAACCGAATCCGAGTCGGTGGCCTGGGGGCATTGCCCGTTACCGGAATGATGTTCCCGCCAGCGGCCTTGGCCGATGGCGATCGGGATAAGGATATTTTTATCAGAAAAAATATCGCTATATTAGTACTTAATATATATTATTGCATAATTTTAAAATAAAGATATCTATTTTCGGCCTGTCTCAGGCGTAGCGCCAGACGGTCTGGCCGGCCTTGTCCTCCAGCAAGACGCCCAGATCGGAGAGCTCCTTGCGCAGACGGTCGGCCTCGGCCCAGTCCTTGCCGGAACGGGCCCTGTCGCGGGCCGCCACCAGCTTCTCTATTTCCTCCCTGGCAAGGCTGCCGGGGTTGGCGGGCCTGAGGGACTCAAAAAACCGGGAGGGCCGGCCCTGCCACAGGCCAAGCTCGCGGCCCATGGCCCTGAGGACCCCGAGGGCCCCGGCGGCCGCCGGCTTGTCCCCTGAATCGACCTGCCTGTTCAGGAGCCGGACCAGCTCGAAGGTATGGCCCAAGGCCTGGGCCGTGTTCAGGTCCTCGTTCATGGCCTCGTCGAAGCGTTCCTTGAACCGGCCCGGCTCGGGCCGGTCAAGGGGCAGGATGTCCCCGGAGCCCTCCAGAAGCCCCTCGGCGGCGTCCAGGGCCCGGTAGACGCGCTCCAGGGCCCGGCCGGACTCCCAGAGCCCCTCGTCGGAAAACTCCAGGGGGCTCCGGTAATGCCTGGAGACGAGGAAATAGCGCAGGACCTCACCGGGGCAATTCCCAAGAATGTCCTTGACCGTGAAGAAGTTGCCCAGGGACTTGGACATCTTCTCGTTGTTGACGTTGACGAAGCCGTTGTGGGCCCAGATGCTGGCCATGGGCCTGGACAGCGCCGAGGACTGGGCCAGCTCGTTCTCGTGGTGGGGGAAGATCAGATCCTGGCCGCCGCCGTGGATGTCGAAGCCTGGGCCCAGGAGCCTGGCGCTCATGGCCGAGCACTCTATGTGCCAGCCTGGGCGGCCCTGGCCCCAGGGAGAGTCCCAGGATGGCTCGCCTGGCTTGGCCGCCTTCCAGAGGGCGAAGTCGGCCGGATTGCGCTTGCGGTCGTCCACGGCCACCCTGGCCCCGGCCTCCTGGTCGTCGGACTGGCGTCCGGAGAGGCGGCCGTAGCCGGGGCTGGCCTTGACGTCGAAAAAGACGTCGCCGCCGACCGCGTAGGCCAGGCCCTTGTCGACTATGGCCTTGACGTCCTCGATCATCTGGGCGATGTACTCTGTGGCCCGGGGACGGAAGGTCGGGGCCAGGCAGCCGAGGGTTTCCATGTCCTCCTCGAAGCTCCCGATATAGCCCTCGGCCAGCTCTTTCCAGTCCCGGCCCTGCTCCCTGGCCCTGGCGATGATCTTGTCGTCCACGTCGGTGTAGTTGCGGACGTACCTGACCTCAAGGCCCAGAGCCGCGAGGTGCCTGACCAGGACGTCGAAGGCCAAGACCGCCCGGGCATGGCCGATGTGGGCGTGGTCGTAGACCGTGGGGCCGCAGACGTAGAGCCCGACTTGGCCCGGGACGAGGGGTCTCAGTTCCTCCAGCCTGTGGGTCATGGTGTTGTAGATCCTGAAAATCTGGGGCAATGGTCTGGTCCCTCCGAAGACGGCCCCCAAAAGGGGCCGGGGATGGCTGGCCGGGAAGCCCGGACCAGCCAGGGATGGGCGTTTCCAGGCCCAAAAAAACCGCGGCGGCTGGGGACGTCCCGAACCACCCTGGCTGTTTTTTTGGCCCCGGACAAACGAAGGCCGGCCAGGCCACCTGGATGGCCTGGCGCATCATGATCAAACGACTGAAACCAAAACGGCAACCAAATAGTGACAAAACCGCCTCGCGACCGACGAGGCGATGCCCAATGGCACTGGCTGGGCCGCATTCTGGCTGAGTCTACCCCAGAGGGTCCTGTTTTTCAAGGCGGCAAAGGCCAGACTACAGGGCAGAAGCGTCAAATTTCTTATCGAAAAGCCGGCGAAGGAGGCATTGTTGGCTCCAAACTTGCGGAAGCCCACGTGGCCATGTGTTCCTCCCAAACCCGAACAGGACCCACCTCATCCGGCTTCCTGGTGAGGACCGCCTCCAGAAAGTTCAGACACTGCCTGAAAAAGCCGAGGATTTCCCTGACGCTCTCCTTTATCGCGTGGATCTCGCCCGTGGTCGCGTTCGTGGTGAAATTCTGGAACGGGATCACAAAATTGTATCCCAGCTTCCGCATGATGGACAGTATCTCGGCCCCGTCGCCGCGGCATATCCCGCAGCGATCCTCGGCATAATTCTCGACCTCGTCGAGAACCGAGTGCATCGTCTCGACCGTCCAATGGCCGATGATCATGCCCAGCATCTGGCTGGGGACCATGAAACGGCGAGAGGCCCAATGGGGCCTCTTCTGCGGCTTCTTTCGAGAAACCGTCAGGGCTCGTCGTAATGGCCCTTGCAGGTCAGTATCGTCACCAGGCCGGCGTCCTGGTCATATTCATAGACTAGACGGTTCGTCTGGTCGATCCTGCGGCTGTACGTGGGCACGTCGTAGTGCCTCAGCAGCTCGGGCTTGCCTATGCCGCGCAGGGCACCGTTCTCAAGGATATCTCTATCAGGGAGTATATCTTCCTCATTGCCCTTTGATTCGGACGCCAGTCCTTCAGCTGCTCCCCCGCCTTATCGGAAAAAACTGGCCTCATTCCATCATCGCCTGAAGTTCCTCGAGGGAAGAGTACATCACCTTCCCTTCCTTGACCTGTCGCTTGGCCTCATCGATCATGGCGAAGAACTCGGCATTGTTCTTGGCCCTCATCAGGTTCTTGTGCTCCTTCTCGGACATGACGATGACTTTCCCCGATGGCCCCTGGAGCGTCGCCGCCTCGTCCAGGCTGGCGAGGGCGAGGATGGCCCTGACGGCGTCCTCGGCCGCCTGATTTTCTATGGTGCGCATGGCCTGCTCCTTTTTCCGCTGGGTTATGGCGTAGAAATGTGCCGCTGTCATGATTTTACGCCAGCCGGTGCCGGCCGGTCAAGCCTTTCGGCCCATGCCTACAGGGCAAAAGCGTCAAAATTCATCAAGCCAAGCATATTTTGGGGCCATTTTTGGCATCGTAATCGCGTAGCGTCTCGTCCCGACATTTCCTTGACCGGCCCGATATCCTTTGGCTTTCCGGTCAGGACGGCGTACAGGTACTCGCGGCAGTCCCTCATGAGCCTCATGATGGACGCATAGGTGGTTCTTGGCACGTTCCTCGCCAAGGGCCTTATCAGATTGAGCCCGATCTTCCTGACCAGGGAGAACAGCGCCGGGGCGTTGCACCGGCCAATCTTGCTCTTGTCCTCGCCATGGCTCATGCCGAGAATATCGTGCACGGTCTCGACCGTCCAGTGCCTGATGGACGAGTCCAGGATTTTCCTCGCCGGCAGGTCGAGGCTCGAGATGAAATACCGGCTCTCCACGGACGGCTCCCCGTCCTTGCCGGCGTCCTGGCTCTCCCTCGTCACCATGGCCAGGGAGTATGGTCCCTCCCAGCCAAGGGCCGATGGGACCTGCTCCCTCATGGCCTCGGTGGAGAGCCTGATCACGTTGATCGAGTGCCTATGGATCCGGCCATGGTCCCATGTCCCATCCCGACACGAAAGTTTCCGCCCCGAGCACGGCCTCGTTCCCTGGCAGCCCTTCCCGGAAAAGGAGTCTGACCTCATCGTGCAGGGAATGCTGGCAAGCCCTTCAGGCAAAGGAGATAATTGGCCCCGTCTCGCGAATCGCGGAGACGGTGGCCCTCTGGCAGCCCATGACGTCCATGGTGATGGTCTTGCCTCTCAGGGGGAAGCTGTCGTCAATCTCCCTTATGAGCCCTGTGGGCCACGGGGATATCGTCGGTCTTCTCCCCGACCATCTTCTTGGCCATGACTATCAGGCCCATCGCGGCGTTGACGATATGGACATGTGACTTGGTCTCGCCGCGACGGACGGCGCCCCTGGATGTCTTGCCATCGATTGAGATGATGATTTGCCCATCGCTTTTCGCTATTCCCCGTCCCTTTTCCTGGAGACGCTGGATGAAGTCCGGGGACAACTCAGGGCAGGATACTGGTGAACGCCTCGATGTCGACCCAGTTGGCGATCGTCCTGGCGAAACGAACATGGTCAGGATCGTCACCAATCTGTACGTTGATCGGCCAGTGACTCTTTAATCAGGTATTTTCGATAGATGTTGGATGATTGTCCCGATCATGATAGGACCTCCTGGTATTTTATGGTCACTATTATAATCAAATCTACTAAAAATACAACTTAAAAACACTTTTAATAATTAAAAGTTAAATATATATAGTATTGATAATATCAATATAATTTATCTGGGTATAGCGATCAACGGAGTAAAAAAATTTTTCCAACTGTTGTGAGCGATCACAGGAGGAGCTTATTGGATACGGCATTTTGACAATCTAAAAAAGTTGTCTATTTTTCAATGG
>JAISEK010000189.1 GCA_031264145.1 Deltaproteobacteria bacterium | reverse complement strand
TGTGTCAAGATCTCCTCCAAGCTCGTTTCAAAGAGATGGACGACAGAAATCACGTCACGGGACAGGATGTTTCTCACGAAAATGGGAGTCAGGCTGCCTTTTTGATTTGAGTATAGGTTATCCAACTTATAGGTTAAAAAAGACAAGGCCTGGGCCTTGTCTTTTTTAAAGCGGCTGTCAGGCGCGGTCCGGCGTCTCCGGATCCGGCGGTGGCTTAGCCGGATTTGTCCGCGGTATCTTCATCCCAAACCAATCGGACACGACGTGCTAGCCATTGGCCCCGCCGGCGGATGTCCCTTCGGCTGGGACGGGGGCTTTTGCCGGGGAGCCAGCGGGGAGCGTCTCCAGGTTCACCTTCCTGGTCAGGAACATCAGGGCCGCCACGGCCACCACCAGCAGGGCCGCGCCGGAGAGTAGGGCGTAGTCCTCCAGCGTCAGGATGACGTACATGACCCCGTACAGCATGGAGGTCAGGCCGACGACCGACAGGCCCTGCCCCCGGCGGCCCGTGGCCGTCAGGGCGTAGGACCCGATCATGGCGACGTTGATGGCCGAGGCCACCAGGTAGGCCGGCCCGAAGCCCAGGTGCTCCGACAGGGACAGGAGTACCAGATAGAAGAGGGCCAGGGCCAGGCCGACCAGGCCATACTGCAGCGGATGGAGCCTCCGGCTGTCCCCGACCCCGCCAGAGGCCACCAGGTCGCTCAGGACCAGCGCCAGGAAGGTCAGGAAGATGAAGAGGCAGCCGAACTTGGTGGATCTGATTGACAGGCGGTAGCTGTCGACCGGCACCACCAGGTTGACCCCGACCAGGTACCCGCCGAACCCGTCCACGATCTCCCCGTCCATGTTCATGTCCATCAGGAACAGCGGCGGGTAGGAGTGGGCCAGGTCCGGGACCTGCCACATGGCCGTGAAGCCGTCAGGGCTCACCTCCCTCTCGGCGGGGAGCGTCCGGCCGATGAAGCCGGGATGGGGCCAGGCAGACTCCAGCCTGACGGTGGATGAGTGGCCGACAGGGGCCACCAGAAGCTTCTCGCTGCCCCCGAAGTCCAGATCCAGGCTGAAGGCGGGCTCGCCGTCACCAGGATCGAGGGCGACCGGGGCCGACAGGCCGTCCGGGAGGCCGATGGCCTCGCCGTTTCCAGGGACGAGGTCGAGCCTTTCCCGGCCCAGCGAGAGCTGCCCCGCTCTCCTGACGGCCTCGCGGTCGGACAGGCCCAGCACCAGTCTGGCCCTGTTCCAGTCGACCTTCCTGAGCTCCATGTCCGGTGCGAGCTGGGCCAGCGCCTCCATGGTCGGCAGTGCGAAACGGCCGGCAAGTCTGACGCTGGCCGAGTAGACGGTGGTCCCGTAGATGCCCCTCTTCCTCTCCTCGGCGGCCAGGAGGCCGGATATGTCCAGCTCCCTGGGGGCCACCACGGCCAGTCTGGTCTCGGACACCTCCCTGGAGACGGTCCTGAAGATGGTCGTCCCCACGTCGCCATTGTCTGGCTTGGCCATGGCCATGGGGACGGTATCCTCGACCAGCTTCCAGAAGGTCACCGGCACCGCCAGGAAGGGCCCGGTCAAGGTCTGGGCCTCACCCCAATCGTAGCGGATGTTGGACAGGGTCTGGTACTTCCTCTCGGCCCTCTCGGAGGCCAGGTCCTTTATCAGGGCCAGGGGCACCAGGAGGACCAGGCTGAGGAGGCCCGCAAGGCCCAGCCTGGCCAACAGCTGCCAGCCGGTCCCGTTCCTCGCCAGGATGGTCCGCGGCTGGGCCTGGGCCTGGGTCGACTGACCGGCGGCCCCGTTGGTTTTGAGGAACACCTTGCGCCAGAGCAGGACTGACGCCCCAACCAGGGCCCCTATGATGGCCACCATGACCAGGATGCCCAACACGGGCCAAAGAATTCTGTCCATGATCTTTCCTCCGCTGTGGTCTTTATCTCGCCCTGCCCCGTCAAGAGCGGGCCTGGCCTTTGATTTGCCCCAAGGGTACCCCAGCCATGTCGGGAGGGGATGGAGGCGGCGTGGAGAAACTGTCGCGCCCCTATGGCTTTTTCGCGCCCCGCCGTCCGTCCGCCGCTGGACTTTGCCCCTGCCCTTGGGTAGAATGTCCCCTATCTCGTCCAGGTCAGGCTTTTCCGGCCAGGGGGCGGGGCCGGCCACGCCCCTGGCCTCCCCTGGCGTCCAGGGGCCGGGACCATCAGGAGGATCCTCGTTTGACCGCCAGCGAAAAACACCCCCCGCAGATAGCCGAGCTCATAGAGCGCCTGTCCCGCCTGCCCGGCCTGGGTTCCAAGAGCGCCACCCGGCTGGCCCTGTACTTTCTTGGCCGCGACGAGGATGAGGTCCGGTCCCTGGCCCGGGCCCTGATGGCCGTCAAGGAGGAAATTTCCTTCTGCTCCCAGTGCCACAACTACACCCACGACGATCCCTGCCCCATCTGCGCCAATCCCGAGAGGGATAGGGGCCAGATCTGCGTGGTCGAGACCCCGGCCGATCTCCTGGCCATCGAGACCTCCGGCCTCTACCGGGGCCTGTACCACGTCCTGGGCGGGGTCCTGAGCCCCCTCGGCGGCATCGGGCCGGGGGACCTCCACATCGATGACCTGGTCGCCCGCCTGGAGGGCGGCGCCCTGGCCGGGGAGCCGGTCAGGGAGGTGCTCCTGGCCACAGGGAGTTCCCCAGAGGCCGAGACGACCCTGAGCTACCTGGTCGATCGCCTGAGGGACAAGGGGGCGGCCGTGACCCGCCTGGCCCGGGGACTCCCAGTGGGCGTTGACCTGGAGTACGTCGACGGCGGCACGCTCCGGCAGGCCCTGGAGTACAGGCGCCAGGCCTAACCCGGCGATGTCATGACATGACTGCCAAAGCAGCCCCCTGTCTTCGCGGGCAGCGGTCTTCGTTTCGCCATTTTCCTGCCTGGGGTAAGCTTGATGTTGATGCAGGAAGCCTGATTTGTTGAGATCTGCTAAGATAAAGCCTTGATAATAGGTATTAAACCAGGTCGTTCTCAAGCTCTCCAGGGGGTTTTTACATGGGCATCAATCTTGACCGCCCCAGGTTTCCTCGGTGGGCTCCTGCCTCATCGGCGTGTTCTGCGCCCAATCACCCTCAGGCAGGCATGGCTTGCCCAGCCTGCCGATAGAGCATGGAGCGCATATTGGAGATGTCATCTTTTCCCCAGGCCCGAAAGCTCCGCGCCTTGCATCCTCGGCCCGGGGGCCGACGTTTCGCGGAGCAATGGGGAAAATAAAGTGCTAGGGCCCTGGGCCCTCGCCTTCCCCCAATCCAAGGACGGATTGTTCTTCCATCGGCCCGGCCGCGTTCCGGGCCAGATTCCGCCTGCGGCCTCCTCGCAAGGCTTTTTGGATCGTTTTGATGAAAGTCAAGCCTAAATCGGCTGGCGGAAGGCCAGCCCCCCCTAAGGTCCGGGCCAAGGCCGGCAAGTTGGCCGGCACCTCCGGGCAGGGCGCCACCCGGACCTCCCCCCGCAACGGGGCCCAGACCATCTGCGACTTCCTTGAATCCGTCGGGGTCGAGGTAGTCTTCGGCTACCCTGGTGGCGCGGTCATCCCCCTTTACGACGCCCTGTACGATTCCAGGATCCGGCATGTCCTGGCCCGCCACGAGCAGGGGGCCATCCACGCAGCCGACGGCTACGCCCGCTCGACCGGCAGGCCAGGGGTGGTCTTCGCCACCAGCGGCCCAGGGGCCACCAACCTGGTGACCGGCCTGGCCACGGCCCACATGGACAGCGTGCCCATCCTGGCCATCACCGGCCAGGTGCCCACGACCTCCCTGGGCAGCGACAGCTTCCAGGAGGCCGACATCTACGGCATCTCCATCCCCATCACCAAATACAACTACCTGGTCAAGTCGCCCGGGGCCCTCCCCGGCATCCTGGACGAGGCCTACCGCCTGGCCGGCCATGGCCGGCCGGGGCCGGTCCTGGTGGACGTCCCGAAGGACATCCAGACGTCGGCCATCGATCCTGGCACCCTCGCGCCGGACAACGTCCCCCTTCTCCTGGGCCAACCCCCGGCCCCCGAGCCCGGGACGGTCGAGGCCCTGGTCGAGGCCCTGTCCATCAGCCAGAGGCCGGTGCTGTATCTGGGCGGCGGGGCCACCATCACCAACGCCGGGCCCGACATCCTGGAGCTGGTCGACCGCACCGACATGGCCGTGGTCACCTCCCTCCAGGCCAAGGGCGTCTTCCCCGACTCGCACCCCATGTGCCTGGGCCTGCCGGGCATGCACGGCTCCAAGTACGCCAACCTGGCCATCAACGAGAGCGACCTGATCCTGGGCCTGGGCGTGCGCTTCGACGACCGCGTGGTCGGCAACGTCCGCCGCTTCGCCCCCCTGGCCAGGGTCGTCCACGTAGACATTGACCCGGCCGAGATAGGCAAGCGCCTGCCGGTCGACGTGGCCGTCGTCGGGGACCTGGGCCAGGTGCTCCCGCTCATCCTGGGTCGCCTCAGGGATAACCGCCGCAAGGCCTGGCGGGAGAGGATCGCCGAGCTCAGGGACAACTTCCCCATGGCCGTGCCCAGGGGGACAGGGGAGATAAAGCCGCAGGCGGCCATAAGGGCCCTGTCGGACGCCTGCCGGGGCGAGGCCATCCTGGTCACCGACGTGGGCCAGCACCAGATGTGGGCCGCCCAGTACTTCGAGTCCCTGAAGCCCCGGCACTTTCTGTCCTCCGGGGGCCTGGGCACGATGGGCTTCGGGTTGCCGGCGGCCATCGGGGCCCAGATGGCCAACCCCGGCCGGCTCGTCTGCCTCGTCACCGGCGACGGCAGTTTCCAGATGAACATCCAGGAGCTGGCCACCGTCAGGCAGTATGGCCTACCCGTCAAGATAGTCCTCATCAACAACGGTTGCCTGGGCATGGTCCGTCAGTGGCAGCAGTTCTTCTTCAGCCGCCGCTACTCCCAGACGGTCTTCGACTACAACCCCGACTTCGTGGCCCTGGCCAAGGTTTATGGCCTGTGGGCCAAGAGGGTGGGGAAGGCCGGCCAGGCCAAGGCGGCCATCGAGGAGCTGGTCTCCCAGAAGGGGCCGGCCCTCCTGGACGTCGTGGTGCCCCAGGAGGAGAACGTGCTGCCGATGATCCCGGCCGGCATGGGCCAGACCGATTTCTACGAGACCGAGGAGGGGGCCAATTGAAAAAGATACTCTCAATCCTGGTCCGCAACCGTCCCGGCGTCCTCTCGCACGTGGCCGGCCTGGTCACCAGGCGGGGCTACAACGTCGAGTCCATCGCCGCCGGCCCCACCGAGAACGTGGACATAACCCGCATCAACCTGGTCGTCTCCGGGGACGGGCCCATCCTGGAGCAGGTGGTCAAGCAGGTCCGCAAGCTCGTGGACGTCATCAGGCTGGACGATCTGACCGACGACGAGGCCGTGACGGGCGAGCTGGCCCTCATCACCGTCAAGGCCAACGGCCCCAGGCGGGTCGAGATCCTGAACCTGGTGAACCTCCTGGGCCTGACCCTCTCGGATGTCCGCGAGGACAGCCTGACGGTCATGGCCGCCGGGACCGCCCTGACCGTCGACATGGCCGTGAACGGCCTGTTGCCCTACGGCATCGTGGCCATGGCCCGCACGGGCCTGGTGGCCCTGGCCCGCCCCGTGGACGGCCTGGGGCCTGGGGACAAGGCCGTCTAGGGGGCGGGCGCGCCCCCAGGGCCCGGTTTCTCCCAAGGGCCCCGACAGGCGAGCGGGCGCCCCCGGGCCAGTCATGGCCCAGGCGACGCCCGCTTTCTTCTTCCAATGGCCGTGGCGCTCGCTTGGGTGTCCGTCAAGGCACCTCGTGGCACCCGCAGGCAGTTTCCGGCATGGCCTCCATGCCGCCGCCGCCAGTCCAGGCGTTCCGGCGGGTCACGGCATCTTCGACAGGCTAGGTAGCACCATGAGCCAGGCTAATTGGACTACGCCAATTTTTCGGCGGCGTTCGTCAGAATGGGGGAGGACGCGGCATGGGAGATAAAATCCTGATTCCCAGAGATCTGGGCATTAGGTCAAAAAAAGCGGCCCTATCATTCTGGGATACCCGCGAAGGGCAAATTTCTCGGCATGGGGAAAAGGACGGACTTGTCCAGGGCGATAGGGTTGCCGTGGACGTCAGTGCCCTGGGCAATAGAGGCGCCGCGGTCGGCGGAAAACAGATGGACGGATTCATGGGGCTTATCAAGGAGATACTTATTGTCAATAAAGTTCCTGAGAAGAGTATTTTCACGAATTTGAAGCTTTAATTGCCAGGCTATTATCGACCATCAAAAAAATGGGACTTGCTTTTGGTCGATGACGAGAAACTTATCCTGGCGATAGAACCAGAGAGCCACGTTGGCCCGTCTTTCGGGAACAATTTCAATAATCGGACCGAGGAAGCCATGGGCAGCGCATTGGATATCTGGACGGCCTTCCGCGAAGGAGTTTTTGGCAATAGCCTTCCTTGGCTCGGGTATCTGATGCTGCTGGAAGATTGCGGCGGATCCTCGTCACCGGATTGATACGTTCGCCGCATTTCAACGTCATGGCTGGGTTCGATGGTTCCTCGTATATCGAGAGATACGAAATTTTCTGCAATAGGCTTGTCCTGGAGAGGCAATACAATGCCGCTTGCCTTTTGACCTCTGTCCGCCGTGAGTCCGGGAAAGTAGGTCTGGGGACACCGAGCGAACTATTGTCGTTCAGAGCATTTTTAGTCTCCATGATGTCTCATGTGGTCGCCCATCGTGCGGCGAAGGGCAAGCGATGATTCGGACGACGCATAAACTTTTCCACACTGATGCCAGGGACATGGGTTTCATCGGCGATGAAAGCGTCCATCTTGTCGTCACCTCCCCGCCGTATTGGAACCTGAAGGCCTACGAGGGCGGCACTGGCCAGTTGGGCGTGATACAGGACTACGATGATTTCGTCGATGAGCTGGCCAAAGTCTGGCGAGAGTGTTTTCGGATTCTGGTCCCCGGGGGCCGCGTCGTCTGCGTCGTCGGCGATGTCTGCCTTTCGCGTAAAAAACATGGCCGGCACGTGGTGATGCCCCTTCACTCCGACATCGCCGTCTCCTGCAGGAAGATTGGGTTTGACAACCTCAACCCGATTCTGTGGCACAAGGTCTCCAACGCCTCATTTGAGGCCAACGACAGGACTTCCTTTTTGGGCAAGCCCTATGAGCCCAACGCCATCATCAAGAACGACGTCGAGTACATCCTGATGCAGCGCAAGCCAGGCGGCTACAGAAACCCGACTCCGGCCCAGCGCGAGATGAGCATGATCCCCAAAGGCGACTTTGACAAATGGTTCCGGCAGATATGGGATGTCGGTGGCGCGTCGACCAAAGACCACCCGGCTCCCTTCCCCCTTGAGGTGGCCTCCAGGCTGGTGAAGATGTTTTCCTTTTACGGGGACACGGTCGTGGATCCGTTTTGCGGCAGCGGCACTGTCATGCTGGCCGCCCTCAACCTCGGGAGACATAGCATTGGCCTGGAGGTAGAGGAAAAATACTGCAAAATGATTGAGGAGCGTCTGACTCGTCTAAATTTGTTCATGCCAAGCGTTTTTTCCTGTCATTCGATAGGACACGTTCCTGTAGAGGACGATAGTCTTGACAAGATTGATACATTTAATCTCGTATGAAATCAACAAAATATTTATATGTAGTATTAATATTGTTATTAAAATTGTCATTAAAATTATGTAATAACTTATTTTGTATATGTAAATTATTATCTTGTTTGATATATTTGGGAATAATGACGGCAGAGATCTGTTAGAATATCTGGACAAGCGGTTGACGAAAGCAGTCTGCGCTGCCAGTTTTGCAAGACTTCTCTCAATTCGTGCCACGTTGTGGCACGAATTGAGTTGGTCACACCGTCGTCTGCCTGTGAAAAAAGAAGATGGGGAACAGCGTGAGTCTTACTGGCGTGGATGTGCTGAATCGACTTGGGGCGTTCGGCAGTTATGGCGCCAGATAAACGTTTTCTCTGCCCCCCCCCCCCGGAAGAACATGCCCGGCTTATATTTCCCGAAGTCTGGGATATGGGCGAGGCAGTCAAATTCCCAGGGCTCAAACCGCAGAACGCGATCCTCGACGGTAAGCCGCTCCGTCTCGGAGTACGGCTTGCCGCTATTGCGTTTACGACTACGGCGACAAATGCGACCGCACCCATCCGGCGACTGCCCCATAATCAAGCGATCTGTCCGCCACGCCGAGTCCGAGCGCGACAAGTTCCTTCTGCGTATACGAGATCGCGATGTCGTTTAGCCGCAAAATCATCAATAGCGAAGTCACAGCGGCACGTTTGTTGCCGTCAACGAAAGGATGGTTGGCGCATATGCCGAACGCCAGCCGAGCCGCCTTTTCGATAATGCCGGGATAGAGCTCCTCGCCGCCGAACGCCTGATAACAGTTCAGAACAGCGGATTCCAACAGCCCCTTGTCGCGCAAGCCGTCGCTGCCGCCCGTTGCCGCTATCAGCTTAGAGTGGAGCCTGATTGCTTCGTCCACGGTCAGGATGATCACTGTGCTAGTTCCCGTAGCGCTTCGAGGTTTTCGGCGATGACGTTATCGGCCGCCGCGCCGATGAATTTCGCGCGCATGGCTTGTATCTCATCGTATTCCGCAAAGCTCAAAACCATATAACGCGGTTTGTTGTTTTTCAGAATAACAGCCATACCACTTTCATCGACGAGCCGCACGACTTTTGAGAAGTTCTGATTGGCCTCTGTCATGGGCACGAGCAGATTGGTATCGAGCATCATCGAGATCACCTCGCGGCCTTATGGGTCACACAGCGGACAAACAGGATTTCTGGTTCCGTCCCAGATCACAGTATCTTAAATATAGGATTAAATCAACCTACATTCCTGAAAGGAGCACCGCCAATGGCTATTTTTCCTCGCGGTATCAAGATCATCACGCGTGGCAAGGGAAAACCCGCTGTTTTGCAGGCTAGTTTTGCTCTGTCCAAGACCACGGGAAAAATACGCCATCGGGAATAGCCCGGCTCAGCGGGGAAATCAACTCATTTCTCAGCCTCCCGCTTAATTATCAGCATTGAGCCGGGAACGTCAGAGAACACGCCGCCAAGGAAGCCTAGATCCTCATCCGTGAATGTTTCCTTTTCCAGCCGGACGCTATGCTGAATATATGTTTTCCCGTTCTCCCGCAAGATTTTGTGGTCAAAGAATAGGCTGCCAATTCCCGGAACGTCTGTCCTGTCGCAGTAGGAAGCGTTTTCGATGACCTCCGCCAGTACAAACGGCATTTCCGGCATATCCTTCAGCTTCATCCTGCCGGTTGTGCCGGTCCTGATCTCGCCGTCAAAGACAAGATTCTCCAGATCCTCTTCCCAGACACGCCTTTTGCTTGGGTCTGCGTAGTAAGGCCAAATGGTTTCCTTTGCGGCATTCACCGCGATTTTGCATTGCAATTCGATCATGTCGATCTCCTACAATAAGTATACTTATAATAAGCATACTTATTGTAGGACGGGGAGGCAAGCTTGTCAGGGCCTAGATATTCAGTTTAAAAATATATTTAACTTTATTTTAGTTAATTAGACAAAAATTTGCTAATATAATTATTATTAATTCTTAGTATTATATTAATAAACAATTTATTATTTATGTATAATTAAAATATGTTAAGAAAATATATATAATATCTTTATACAACTAGGATTAGGGCCGCTGTCGCCCGTTTATTGCCGTCCCGAAATTGGCAACCACTTGCACAGGTGGAAATTTGTTGCGCACCCGAACCAGCGGCCTACATTGACAAAAAGAATCCCGCTATCGTAGAATCAGCCGAACAATGTCTAGGGGACGCGCCCCCTGGACCGGATTCGGCCAGAGCTGGAGAGGCCGTCGTCGTCCCGGCGACGACCATAGGGGAAAAAGCCCCGCCGGGCCGTTACGGCCCGGCTAAACCGATGGGTGGCCTTTGGACTGGCTGCCTTGTTCCCTGTGCCGCCGGAAGGCCTATCCCTCGCTGGGAGTCCCAGGCCGCCTTTGGCGGCCAAGGCGATCACCGGAAGGCGGTCCCTGTCGGCCGTTTTCCGTTCCTCAGTCGGCGTGCGGCGACATGCCCCGCGCGGACCCATGAGTCAGGATTTAGCATGAGCCCAGAAGGCCGCCACGACGGGCCGGTCAGACCGGCCAGACACCCCAGAGGCGATCCCCCCGCTAACGCCGCCCAGCCCAGGGAGGCCTTCGTGGAGCGGCGGACCCGGGAGACCTCCATAGAGCTGTCCCTGAGCCTTGAAGGAGGGGAAGTGGCTCTGGAGGACCCCAGGGCCCTGGGCTTCTTCGGGCACATGCTCAATGCCCTGGCCTCCTATGCCGGCCTCGGCCTCAGGCTTTCCCTAAATGGCGACCCCTGGGTCGATCTCCACCACAGCGTCGAGGACGTGGGCCTGGTCCTGGGCCAGGCCCTGGCCCAGGCCCTGGGCGACTATTCCGGGCATGCCCGCTTTGGCTGGGCGCTGGTGCCCATGGACGAGTCCCTGGCCGAGGCGGCCGTGGACCTGGGCCGTCGCCCCTTCCTCCACTTCGGGGTCGAGTGGCCCCAGCCCAGGACCGGCGACTTCGAGCTCTGCCTGGTCGAGGAGTTCTTCAGGGCCTTTTGCCAGAAGGCGGGGATGACGCTCCATCTCCTGGGCCGCCATGGCCGGAACAGCCACCACCTGTGCGAGGCCCTCTTCAAGTCCGTCGGACTGGCCCTGGGCCAGGCCCTGGCCAGCAGGTCCCAGGAGGGGCCCTTCTCCACCAAGGGGGCGCTCTGAGGTGCTCCTGATCCCGGCCATCGATCTCAAGGAAGGACAGTGCGTTAGGCTCCTCAGGGGCCGCTTCGAGGACAAGACCGTCTACGGCTCGGACCCGGTGGCCATGGCCCTCAGGTGGGCGGGCCTGGGGGCCTCCCTCATCCACCTGGTCGATCTGGACGGCTCGCTGGGCAACAACCGGGAGAACCGCAGGGCCATAGCCGCCATCCGCGAAAGCGTGGGCGTCGGGCTCCAGCTAGGGGGCGGCCTCAAGACCATCGACAGCCTGGCCGTCTGGTTCGACCTGGGCCTGGACCGCCTGATCATGGGCACGGCCGTCTGCGAGGACCCAGGGCTGGTCGAGAAGGCTGCCGGCCGCTGGCCTGGCCGGGTGGCCGCCGCCCTCGACTCCAGCGGCCGTTCCCTCAAGGTCTGGGGCTGGTGCCGGGACGGGGGCAGGGATCTCCTGGAGACCGCCTCAGGCCTTGGGGACCTGGGCGTAAGCCTGGTCATCCACACCGACGTCGACCGGGACGGCACCCAGTCCGGGCCCAACCTGGAGATGGCCCTGGCCGTGTGCCAGGCCTCAGGGCTCCCGACGGTCGTGTCCGGGGGTATTTCCGGCCCAGGGGATCTGAGGGCCGTCAAAGAGGCCGACCAGGGCGGCTTTTTCGGGGTCATCTCCGGCAAGGCCCTCTACGAGGGTTCCCTCGACTTCCAGGACGGGGCGGCCATCCTGGGCCAGCCGGCCGGCCATGGCCCCGCCCCGTCCACCGGCCCAACTGGGGCCGCGGGCCAGCGGTCTTAGGGCCCATGCGTCCCGCGTCCTTGGCGGCCATCGAGTACGGCCAGGTGCTCGGCTGGCTCTCCGAGATAACCCACTCCGAGCCCGGATCGGCGGCGGCCCTGGCCCTGTCGCCCTCCCTGGGGCCGGAAGAGGCCCTGGGGAGCTGGGCCCTCATAGGCGAGGCCCGGGCCGCCCTGGACGTCTCCGAGGGCCCGGATCTGCGCGACCACCTCGACCTGGCCCCCATCCTCTCCACCCTCGGCCCAGAGGGCTCCCGACTGGACATCCCCGAGCTCAGGCTGGTCGGCCTGGAGGCCAAGTCCTCGGCCATGGCCCTGGCCTGGCTCGGGCCGTTTTCCGGCAGTCCCGGGCTCTCGGCCATAGCCGGGGATCTGTCCTCCTTCCGGGATCTCTCCGAGGCCCTGGACCGCTCCCTGGGACCGGACGGGGAGGTCCTGGACGGGGCCAGCCCCAAGCTGGCCCGCCTGAGGCAGGAGCTGGGCGCCTCCCGCTCGGCCCTGGCCCTGAAGCTGGCCGATCTCATCCGCTCGGAGGAGTACCGGCCCCTCCTGATGGACGACCTGGTGACCACCAGGAACGACCGCTTCGTCATCCCCGTCCGGGCCTCGGCGGCAGGAAGGAGGAGGGGGCTGGTCCACGACTGGTCCAACAGCGGGGCCACGGCCTACCTGGAGCCCATGGAGACGGTCGAGGACAACAACCGCCTGGCCCTGATAAAGAGGGAGGAGCAGCGGGAGATAGAGCGCGTCTTGGCCCATCTGTCGTCGATGTGCCGGGAACTGGCCCCGGATCTGGCCCGGGCCGGGAGGGCCCTGACCTCCCTGGACCTGACCCTGGCCAAGGCCAGGCTGGCCCGGCTCTGGCGGGCCTGGCCCCCGGACTGGGTGCCGGGCGGTGGCTTCAGGCTCGTGGAGGCCAGGCACCCAATCCTGGAGCGGAGGCTCTCGGGCCTGGGGCGCCACATGGTGCCCCTGGACATCTCCATCACCCCCGAGGCGCCCCTGGTGGTCGTCTCGGGGGTCAACGCCGGGGGCAAGACGGTGGCCCTCAAGACGCTGGGCCTGGTGGTGGCCCTCGCGGCCACGGGCATCGTCCCGCCCGTCGCCGAGGGCAGCGCCCTGGATTTCCCTTCCGACGTGGTCACGGTCATGGGCGACGGCCAGGACCTGGCGTCCGATCTCTCGACCTTCTCCGGCCACGTCAAGGCCCTGGGCGAGGCCCTGGAGGCGGCCGGGCCCGGGGCCTTGGTCCTGGTGGACGAGCTGGGCTCGGGCACCGATCCCTCCGAGGGGGCGGCCCTGGGCCTGGCCGCCCTGGAACGCCTCCTGTCAAGCGGGGCCCTGGTCCTGGCGGCGACCCACTTCCATCTAATAAAGAGCTGGGCTGCGCTGACCGGGGGCGTGGTCTCCGTGAGCGTCAACACCGGGGCCTCGGGCGGGCCCTCCTACGGCCTCAGCTACGGCGCCCCGGGCTTCTCCGGGGGGCTGGCCATGGCCAGGCGCCTGGGGCTTCCGGGTGCCCTGGTGGACCGCGCCGAGGGCCTTCTGGACGACGGCCACCGCAGGGCCATGGATTTGCTCAGGAAGCTGGACGAGGAAAGGGGGGCGCTGGCCGAGGAGAGGCTGGCCATGGCCGCCAGCCGGGCAAGGCTGGAGCAGGCCGAGAGGGAGACGGCCGCCGACAGGGCCCGCCTTGCCGAGGAGCACAACCGGCAGGCCAGGGACCTGGAGGGCAGGATAAGGTCGGCCCTGGCCCAGAACCGCCGGGAGCAGGAGGCCCTCAAGCTGGAGGTCCGCGAGGCCCTGGCCCAGGGCCGGAAGCCGGATCCGGTGGCCACGGCCGTCTCCTGGGCCAGCATGGAGCGGGAACTCGCTGCCGTCCGCCCCGAGTACAAGGAGACCGGGCCCGGCGAGCCCCTCCGGGAGGCCCGGGTGGGCGACGAGGTCCTCCTGGCCTCCCTCGGGTGCCAGGGCCGGGTCACGTCCGTGAACCCCGATCGCGGCGAGTACTCGGTCAACGTGCGCGGCCTCACGGTCAAGGTCGGCCTGGCCGGGCTTTCCAGGCCCCCCAAGGGGCCCAGGGACGGGCCGCGCCCTGGCCGGGTCACCTACGGCCTCAGCCTGGGCGGCGGCGCCCCTGGGCTGTCGCTCAACCTCATCGGGAAGACGGTGGACGAGGCCGAGGCGGCCATCGGCAGGGAGATAGACCGGGCCATCCTGGGAGGCCAGGGCCGGCTCACGATTATCCACGGCCAGGGCACGGGCCGGCTGCGCCAGGGAGTCCGCGGGTACCTGAAACGGCACCCCCTGGTCAAGGACTTCCACAACCCGGCGGACATGCCCGGGGGGGCCGGGGTGACCGAGGTAGAACTCCTGAGCGGGTCTTGACCGGCCGCTGGGGGCATGGCTGCGGTCCCAGAGGCACGTCCCCGGCGGCGGCGTGGTCGCCCTGCCTGGGATAGGGGCCCGCCAGGCCGAGAAGCACGGAGGCGAAGCGGCAAATCTCAGGGCCTGTCCCGGCCAGGGCATTTGTTGCCGTCCGAATCAGGTCCCATCCCGAAGAATATCAAGATACGGCTCATAAGAAAACGTCCGGTTGCGTTGACCACCTGGCCTCTTCGTCAATATCCCCGCCTCCATGAGCCGTCCTACCGCCAAGGAAACCGTGCTGAAGGACATGTCCAGGGCAGAAGCGGTCTTGCCTATCTCGATTATCGGGTTTTTTTCAAGATATACCAGAAGACCCATGGCCGTTTTGGACGCTCTTCCAAATCCGGCCACGGTTTCCATGTCCTTGGCATGAAGATCGGTCAATCTAAGTATATTTTTGGATGCGTCCATGGATGACTGCGAAACTGCCCGCAGAAAGAACTTGACCCATTGCTCATAATTGCCCTTGTCGCGCACCTCGGTCAGGCGGTCATAGTACTCGACGCGGTTTTTTTTGAGGAAATAAGAGATATACAAAACAGGTGAGGAAAGAAGGCGCTTCTCCATTAGAAATAGGGAAATCAAAAGGCGCCCAATCCGGCCGTTTCCATCAAGGAATGGATGCACGGTCTCGAATTGATAGTGGACCAGGGCAGCTCGAATCAAGACGTCGAGCCCGTCGTCGGCGTTGATGTATTTCTCAAGGTCCGACATGGCTTCCATCATGTCCCCGACGTTAGGGGGCACGAACATGGCGTTTCGCAGGGTTGCCCCCTTGCCGCCAATCCAATTTTGGGAACGGCGGAACTCACCCGGCATCTTTTCCTGTCCGCGGGCGCCTTCCATCAATATCGAATGGGTTTCCTTGATCAGTCGATTGCAAAATGGCAGATCCCTAAGCCTGGCGACTGAAAATTCGATGGCCTTGATGTAGCGAATGACGTCGGAAACATCGCGGTTGGCGTTTTCATCGACGAACGGGTCAAGAATATCATCAAGCGATGCCTGTGTTCCTTCAATTTGCGCCGACATCAGCGCTTCCTTGCGGACGTACATTGACACGAAAAGGCCGACGTTCGGGATCTGCGAGGAAAACGCGTCCAGTAAGGCAAGCCGCCTGTTGGCCTCCACGAGCAAGGCCAGGGTCTCGCCGTCAAGCCCAATCCCCGGATTTGGAGGCAACGGGGTGGGCTTGAAGGATTTGTAGGCGGCCTCGCCGGAGAGGTTGTTTTTTAGGATTCCGGCGCGTCTGTTGGCCATTGCTCCCCCCAGGCCCAAAATGGGATGGCCTGTCCATGATGACGGTTTTATTTTGACTTGTCAATGTAATTCAAAATAAAAATTGAAACCGCCCCGATTAATTTTGACTTGTTTACCAGGATTGGGAGACGGGTCAGTTGATCCTGAATTCCTGAAAAAATCTAGCGACAAAGTAGTTGTCACTAAAAAACTGTATCCTGAATTCCCGGTTATGTCTATGTTTCGTTTACAAAATCTTGTTCACTGGACAATTCGACCAGTGTGCGTGATAAAAGTTCAGATATAGTCCATGGGCGATCCGTTAAATTACATGCTATAGCAGGTGTAACTGGTTAAAAAATTGTATTACATGATATTTTATCTTTAAATTTACTTAAAGTTCCATGAGGTTTTATGAAATTATAGAAAGAAATACATATAACAAGTTTAGCTCTTATATAATCAATATATTTAGCGAATATACAAGATTTATGTGTTATATATGAGTCTTAAAGACTTGAAATATAATTATAACATTCTATATACGATGTATTTATAGTTTTACTTGGAGAATTATTTAATTTACTTTTATTTGTTCTTCAGTATAATACACGATTTTTCTTTCAACACGTATAACTTTATGATCTTTCTTTTTTTATGTACTTTAGCATATAATAAATCAGTATATATTATTTTAACTGGATTTTTAGGACGTCCAGACTTACCAGTTTTTTGATATAGATTAATTTTTACTAAATATATTAGATAAAACAGTCATATAATGAACTGATTCATCAAAAGTAAATATATATTTACCTATTAGATGTTTATATAAGTTACTCGCTATCTCTTTAGCATTATAAAGTTTGTGATCGCCAACATAATAAGATATTAATATACGTGATGAAACATTTAATGCTATCCAGATCCATCTTCTTCTGTGTTCATTTTTGTCTTTTGGATTCTTTTTCTTTTTTGAGTCTGGTTCTGGTCCAGCAGAGTCATTACTTTCTTTTTTTTAATAAATGACCATAATTCGTCTAATTGTACCTCTGTAAGTGACAATCCTTTAAGCATATGAGATAAAAAATTCGCACAATATTCCCCAACTTTAAATATAATATTATTTACAGTATCTTTATGCATATTTAAAAGCCTAGCTGTCGCTCTAACTCCAACTCCTTCAGCAGCATAATGAATAATTTGATGTATCTTTTCAATAGGTATATGTGCACTAGACAATATTGTTCCACTAGTTGAAGAAAATTTTTTTCCACAAAGCTTACAATAAAGAAGAATATGATTATTTCCTTTACCGTAACAGCATCGGATTGCAATATTTCCTTGATTTTTAATTCCGAAAGACTCACAATTATTGTTCGGACAGCTATATTGACTACAGTCAACATTGTCAAGCATGGTACATATCCTTGTGAGGAAAATTTTCACCAGGCATAGTGTAGCACAAAAAAATTTTCTTGTAAACGAAACATAGACATCACCATAAATTTTGTAGGCCATAAAATGCCTCAGGCCAACGGGTCGGGAATTCTGGAAAAATCTATTAGAGGGGTTGCCTTAAGGACGAATCGTCCAAAAAACCCGCCAGAACCTCGTTTCTGCCGTGGACAGCCAGACCAAGGCCGATTATCCCGCTGGCCGATATCCTGTGTGGCCCGCCGTAGTCTTTCTCGGCTATGGCCTTGAGGGCCTTCCTAAGGGCCTTGCCCAGAATGCCCTTCACGGCCTTTGGGGTCAGGCCTGGACTGCCCCTATCGTACTTGATCTCGATGACCAAGGCCTTGTCATTGGGTAGGAGCAGTCCTATGTCGCCTCGTCCCATGGCTCCGGCCGTCTCGCCCAGCGTCTTGAGGCCCATGGCCGACATGGAAATTTGGATAAGACCGTGGTAGAAGCTCTCGCCCTCGCCGTCATCCAGGCCTGCGTTTTTATCCATATTGGCGGGATGCTGCCAGTAGGTCACGTTAGAGAGGAGGTCGCTAAACAGCTGTCCTATTTTTGCGCTATCTCTTTTTTCTATATATTCTAAAAAATTTGTTCCTAATTGTTTTAATTGCTTTGAATTTAATCCAAAAACTGTCTCAAAACAATATTTATTATAGCATAATTGAACTTCAGCGTTGGGCGGTTTGAATGAGTACTGGATTTCCTCAACAACATCGCCCATGAATGTGTCAACGGGTACCGTCTTTGCCCGCTCTATGGTCAGGTAGCCTGAGTGGAACAGGACAGGCACAGGCTCAAGCCTTCCCAGCGACGCTTTCCTGATTTGCTCGGATTCGTGGTCCTCCAGTTGGGGGACAATGAAATCCATTGGCCTCTGCCGGACCAGGGCCGAAAGGTGGTTTGGTTGTCCACTCAGAGGCCAATAGGGCTGGAATGATTTTTTGGTGAAAAAATACAGGATCGAGTAGGGATTGAGGACATGTTCCGGGCCAAGCCAATTATAACCATCGTACCAGGACAAGATCTTGTCCCTTAGATCGCTTGCCCGGCTGCCGGGAGGCATTTGACCGGTTTTCTGCAGTTCTTTGAGCGTCACGTCCATTCTGTCATCGAAGAGCCGGTCAAATTCAGAGATGGTGAAACCACAGACGCCAGCGTATAGTGGTTCCAGCGATAGGTCATAGAAATTATTGGGGCCTGAATCCATGGCTGTCAAGGCGAACCTGGTGATGCCGGTGACCAGGGCGAAGCGGATGTATCCGACTTTGGCCTTGAGGGCCGTGTAAAAATCATGGAGCACGCCGCTGTTGGCCTTGGCCACCGCCAGGTCCTCGATGTGTCTGGTCACGGGGGCATCGTATTCGTCAACGAGGACGACCACGTCGGCTCCGTGCTTCTCGGAAAGGCCCTGGATAAGTTGTCCAAGGATCTCGCCATAGGAGTCCTCGGTTATCTTGACTTCCTCCTTGCCGGCGATGGACAGCAAATTATTGGCTATCCTTTTCTTGAGCTCGTTCGGTGAGCCCATTTCGCTGTAGGCCATCGAGAGCCGAATGACGGGGTATTTTTTGAACTCATAATTGGCTTCCCCGGAGTCAATCCAAAGTCCCTTGAACAGCCCACGATGTCCGAGGAACAAATTTTCAATGGTGTCCAATAGAAGAGTCTTGCCGAAACGCCTCGGCCTGGAGAGGAAGCAACAAATGTAGTTGGTGATCATGTCATGGATGTAGGATGTCTTGTCGGCGTAGAGCAGATCTTGTGAGACGATCTTTCGGAATGGAGGATCTCCCAATGGCAATTTCTTCATGGTCAGGCCCTTGTCGCTGAGTTGTCAAGTGAAAATCGTCAAGTGTCCGAGTAGGGCACATCCGCTGGTTCTGCGAGTCCATCAGCGTCATTATCCCACACCGATGGCCAAAGTGGCAATCATTTTCGGTGTATATCTGTGATGTTGGGCTAGAGATGAAGCGACAGGGCCGGACGCCAAAACAGCCTTAAGCCAGGGGACACTTTCCAGCCTGTCCACGAAGGTGGTGCGGCGGCCTTGGTTGGGCCCACGGGGCGTCCCCGGACGTCCCTGACCTTTCCGGCGTTCATCAGTTCTCGCCTGCCATGAGGCAGGTCCGACCCTGCTGCGGATAGAGAGAGGCCCGGTCCAGCCTTGTCGGCGGTGGGAGCGCTTTTCCGGAAGCTTGGGGGAGGATGGCAGGGGCATGGGATTCCACGCCCTGGTGAGGATTGGGGCAGAGGAGGGAAGCGCCATGTCGGCTGACCAAGACTGGAAACCTGGTCCTGTGGCCAGGCCGGGATCGGGCTGGGCTGATTCGAGGCAGGTCGGGCTGTGTGCTGGGGCGGACGTGGGAAGAGGTCTTGGGAGCAGGCCGGTTCGGCCAGAGAACACCTGAACTTGGGCAGGAACAGTTGCGGCCATACTGCCCAATGGCCCCCATGCCCATGCTGTCCCAGCCGGTGCCTTAAGACCCCTGGCCGACAGGTAAATTATGATCAGCCCGTGATCGGAGGTAAGCCGACGAGCAAAATAGTTCGCCAAATTTGCCAGCGATAGGCCTGAAGTAATGGCCACATGTCATGGCCGATACTGATGTCAGGAAATAACCCACGCAAAACCCAGAATGAGCGGCTGTTTGTGTCTGTTATCAAGGGTTTAAATCAGTAAAATTCTAAGCAGGGTATTCACGTGCCAATAATTGTAGATATCGGGTATAGCGTACGGCCTATCTTGCCCGGCACCACTACTGGCGTCGTCCTGGCTGGATGCCGTCAGAAGGCGAAGCAAGGCGGCAAGATGCGGAAGCATGCAAATTCTTGAACGATCATTTTTTCTGTATATTTGATGAATATAATCAAAAACGATTTAAATATTCTAAAATTTGTTTGAAAATTGTCTTTGAATAATCATCATCGTGACATATATTTATTTGAGCGTTGGTTTATTTGAGGTGATGGAACATGTCTTTTGGTATACCATCATGTCTTTATCTTGGTCTGCGCCGGCATTGAAATGGGGAAGACCGGCCGTCCCTGCGCAGATGGTGGACTTGGGGAAAGTGTGGCCTGCCAGAGCGGAAATCCGTCCCTCACCTGAGCAGGGATTTTTTCATTGCCTGGCTAAGTTCTTCCAGCTGCGGACGGAACTTCTCGAATAGGGCCTTCTCCTGACCGTCCATCAGCACCCCAAGCCCAAACTCGCTGATGAGCTGGCCTTTCCGGCTGGGCTCGCCCAGGGGCAGCGATATCTTGGCGCTCATGTAGTTCAGGCGGCGCAGGGTGACGTCGTGGTTGCGGGCGAAGGCGATGAAGTCCAGCTGGCCCTGGGCGATCAGCATGTAGTTGTACAGCTCCATGAAAATCACGAAGTCGTTCTCGGTCAGCGGGGGTTCCTCGATCATGGCGGCAGGGTCCAGGAGGGCCTCGTCCAGGATCGCCCTTTCGTCGGCGCTGGTCTTTTCCTGTCCCGGGGCCACGTCCCCGGCATCCGGATCCTCCGGCCCGGCCGACTGCCCATCAGGTCCAGTGTCCTGGCCCGCCTCTCTGGGGCCAGGGTCCTCCGAGGCCGGGCCCTGGGCCTCCGGGGGATCAGGGTCGTCCTGGGCGAGGGCCGGGCCAGGCCAGGCGAAAGATAGCGCGAAGGCCAAAAACAAGGCGGCGAAACCCGTCCGCAGGTTCCTGTAGGCCATCTCAGCCATGGTCAAAGTCTCCGGGGGCAGAATTTGGGGAGGCCTGGCTCCCCGCCAAATGCAGGCCCAATGTTACACCCCAGGCTGGCCGCGGTCAAGCGGCGTCCGGCCCGCTCCGTCCACGCCCCTCACCGCCACTGTCACGGCCCGTCAGGATCCAGGCCCAGTCTCCCGGGAGCGAGGCCAGTGCCTCGTCCGGCCCGACGTGGCGGGCGTGGATGCCCAACCCAGTCCGGGCACCCGCAGACATGGGCCACCCGTCAGCCGTCGCTGGCTCCGGGGAGATTGGCCCGCGTCTTCCAGCCACTTGAAGGAAGACAAGGTACTAGCCTGTTCCTCCTTGCCATCGACGCAAAGAGTCTGTGGAAAAGCCGCGAATGACGGCCCAAGGGGGCCAGGATGCCCCAAGGTCGCCCAAAATCCTGTCCCCTCCGAGTCGGCCCAGCCCAGGACCAGTCCACGGTCCATGTTCCCTCCGGCCGGCGTTCCCGAGCCTGGAGGCCAGCGATGGTCGTTTTTTCCGTTTTTCAGGGAAAGGGCGAGTAGACGGCCCGCCACGCCTTTCCCAGGGCCGTAGTGTACGGCAAAGATGATCCGGGCCACGTTTCTCCTGTAATCATTTGAATCTTTAAGTCGGCCCAAAAAGAATTGCCAGAAACTCGTGGACATGGTATGATGATGCCGTTCGTCAGAATAACGTCAGGATAAATTGATAATGCCAATTAGGCCATTATTTGCTTATAGATAGTTTTTATATTAAAATTGACTTCTTTTTAACTGCAAAATAGTGATAATAGTTTAAATATTAAACATATATATATTTAGTATTTATTGTCTCTTTTTTGGTGGATTAAAACCACCAGCTTTAGCTGGTAGCTTTAGCATTTCTTCTTGACCCAAGTCTGTCAATGCAGCAAAATGCCCCAGTACATTAAAATATTCGCT
>JAISEK010000110.1 GCA_031264145.1 Deltaproteobacteria bacterium | reverse complement strand
TTTTTGCTGATCCCAGTACGGATAATCGAAATACGCATACTTGATCCCTTTCTGGTTCTTGCATATTTTAGCCTCATTGGGCAGGTCAATCGTTTCCATAGTTTTTTTATATCACTATCACAAACGATTGTCAAGTTCTTTTTTTCCGTATATAACGTGATAAAATCTACTTCCTAGTGATATTTCTCCGGGAGCTTAGGTAACTAAGGAGCAACACGTCTTATTTATTGTACTTGATACTGAGATTGAGTGCTAAAATTAGCTTAATTTGTTGATATTGGTATTCTATGGAACTGATGCGTCAAGTTTTTTCAAGTCTGACGTGATAAATTTTTGTCACCAGTGACATTGATTCGGGAGCCTAGGCCATGGCGGCAGGGCCCAGGGTAGATTTCTCAGGTATTCCTGGCCGGCGGGTCCGTGTCCAGGATGGTCGAGAGCTTGACCAGGCTGGCCTGGAGGCCGGCGGGAAGGCCCCACATGGTCCTGGCGGCCTCGATGGGCTTGGGCGTCCCGTGCTCGCCAATCCTTATCGTCAGGATGGCGTGGAACGGATCGGGGCTTGAGGCTTCCAGGATGTGGTCCGCCAGAAGGAAGTCGCGCCTTCCCCTCTTGGGGTCCTCGTAGGACAGGCGCGTGGCCGAGGGAAGCGGGCCGCCGCCGAAGGCCGGCCCTGGGCTGGCGACCATCCAGCGGGCGGCCAGGGCCTTGGGCTTGGGGCCCTGGGACGGGAGGCTCTCGACCTTGGCCAGCCTGAGGCCCTCGGGGAGGGCGATCAGGGGACCGACCTCGGCGGCCGGGGCGTGGCTGGAGAGGCTGAAGAGAAGGCACTCGTCAAGGCTGGGCACGCCCAGGGGCAGGGCCGTGAGGAAGGAGAGCTTGGGAAGGGGGTGGAAGCCTTGGCTCAGGGCCAGGTCAAGCCCCGCCCGGCGGAAGGCCCTCTTGAAGGCCTCGACCATCTCCAGGTGGCCCAGGAGGGCCATGGGCCCGTCCTTGGCGAAGCGGGCCAGGTAGCGGTATTCGGGCAGGGGGCGGCCGGGGGCGGATCTCGGCCAGGCCCTGGCCGCCACGGGGGCCGGCGGGGCCTTGGCCGCTGGGGGCAGCGGACCGGCCAGGTCGATTCTGGCCGGGCCGTGGCAGGCCCCGCAGCCCAGGCAGCCCGCCTGCCGGCAGTCGGCGGTGGTCTGGGCCTTGAGGGCCTTGTCCAGTTCCCCGGCCAGGTAGTCCTTGCTGACCCCGCAGAAGAGGTGGTCCCAGGGCAGGACCTCGCCGGTGTCCCTGGCCCTCAGGAGCTCGGCCGCGTCAAGGCCCAGGGCGTCGATGGAGGAAAGCCACAGGTCCAGGCGGAAATGGTCGTTCCAGGCCTCGAAGCGGGCCCCCCGCCGCTGGACCTCCAGGATGAGGCGGCCCAGCCTCCGGTCGCCCCTGGACAGGAGGCCCTCGACGAAGGAGACCCCCGGGTCGTTGAAGCGGACCTGGAGGCCCGGCAGGCGGGAGGCCTCCCTGACTATGGCCAGGCGGCGGCGGATGTCCTCGACCCCCGATCCCGGCTGCCACTGGAAGGGGGTGTGGGCCTTGGGCGTGAAGTGGGCCAGGCCCAGGTTTATCTTGGCCCTGGAGAGGCGCTTGATCCTTTGGCCGAGGCTCGCGATGGCCCGGAGGTCCTCCTCCGTCTCCGTCGGGAGGCCGGCCATGAAGTAGAGCTTGAGGGTCCGCCAGCCCAGGCCGAAGGCCACCTCGGCCGCCTGGAATATGTCGTCCTCGGTCAGATCCTTGTTGATGACCGCCCGCAGCCTGGCGGTCCCGGCCTCCGGGGCCAGGGTGAAGCCGGTCTTGCGGACCCTCCTTATCTGCCGGGCCAGCCCGTCCGAGAGGCTCTTGACCCTGAGCGAGGGCAGCGACAGGGACACGGCGGCGGCCGAGTGGGCGTCCATGAAGCCCTCCACCATGGCCCCGATCTGGCTGTGGTCCCCGGCCGAGAGGGACAGGAAGGCCGCCGAGTCCTGGCCGGTGGACGATAGGTTCCGCCTGATAAGATCCAGCACCTCCCCGGCGTCCCTTTCCCTGACCGGGCGGTACAGGAAGCCGGCCTGGCAGAAGCGGCAGCCCCGGGAGCAGCCCCGGCCGATTTCCACGACCACCCGGTCGTGGACCGGCTTGACCAGGGGCGAGATCTGGCAGACGGGGAAGGGGGCCCCCTTGAGGCCGGCGGCCACCGCCCTGGTGACCGTCAGATGGCCGGGCATCAGGGGCTCCATGCCGGCGAGGCGCCCCTTCTCGTAGACGGGCCCGAAGAGGGAGGGGACGTAGATGCCAGGGCGGCCGGCCAGGCGGGCGAAGAGCTCCCTCCTGGGGGCCCTCTCGTGGCGCCACTGGCTGATAATCTCGAAATCGTCCATCAGCGACGCCTCGGCGTCGCCCAGGAAGAAGAAGTCGAAGAAGTCCGCGAGGGGCTCGGGGTTGGAGGCCCCGGGGCCGCCGCCGACGACCAGGGGCGCGCCCTCGGGCCTGTTGGCCGCCAGCGGGTCGAGGCCCGAGAGCTCCAGCATGTTTATGATGTTGGTGTAGCCCATCTCGTACTGGAGGGAAAAGCCGATCATGTCGAAGCCGGAAAGGGGCCTGGCGGTCTCCAGGCTGAGGAGGGGGCTTCTCAGGCGCCTGAGCCTCTCCTCGAGATCGAGCCAGGGGGCGTAGGCCCGCTCGGCCGAGAGGCCCGGCCGGCCGTTCAGCATGTGGTAGAGGATCTTGTGCCCCAGATGGCCGTGGGCGATCTCGTAGAGATCGGGAAAGGCCAGGGCCACCCGGAAGAGGCGGCCCTTGTGGTCGGGGCGCTCGTTGGCCTTGGCCCCGGGCTCGAGGCCAAGATAGCGGGCGGGTTTCTCTAGGCCGTGGAAAAGGGTGGCGTCGAAGGGCAAGGAAGTCTCCTGGCGGCGGGCGCAGGTTGGGGGGAAGGCCGGGGAAACTCCGCCGGGCCTCAGAGGCGGAGGGCTTGGGAGATTTCGCCCAGGACCCGGTCGGCGGCCTCGGCCGGGGAAGGGGCTTCCCGGATAGGCCGGCCGATGACCAGGAGATCGGCCCCGGCGGACAGGGCCGAGCCCACGGTGCCGACCCTTTTCTGGTCGTCGTCCCGGACCTGGCCCCAGGAGGGCCTGATGCCCGGGTTCACCAAAAGAGGGCCGGGGCCGAAGCGGTCCCGCAGGCCGGCCGTCTCCAGGCTGGAGCAGACCAGGCCCCCGCAGCCGCTGTCCAGGGCCCTTTGGGCCAGGCTGGCGGCGTAGAGGCCGGGCCGGCGGCACTCGTCCGTCAGCTCGGCCAGGGAGGACGGGTCAAGGCTCGTGAGCACCGTGACCCCCAGGACGACGGCCCCGCCGGCGGCGCCTACGGCGGCCCGCATCATCTCCGGGCCGCCCTGGGCGTGGACGGTGACCAGATCGGCCGAAAGGTTCCTGGCCGCCTCCATGGCCTTGCCCACCGTGGCCGGGATGTCATGGAGCTTGAGATCCAGGAAAAGGCCGCAGTCGGGGGCAGCCCCGCGGAGATCCCCCAGGAGGCCCGGTCCCTCGGCCACGAACAGCTCCAGGCCGACCTTGAGGAAGCCGACCTTGCCGGCCAGGGCCTTGGCCAGGGAAAGGGCCCTGGCCCTGTCCGGGACGTCCAGGGGAAAGACCAGCCTCGTGGCCGGGTTGCCCGAGTCCCTGATGGAGCGCGCGTTCACTCGTCGTCCAAGTCGTCAAGCAGATCCCCACCCAGGTCAAGGGATTCCGCCTCCGAGCCGAGATCCAGCGAGTCATCGTCCGGGGGTGCCAGGTCGTCGATGGAATCCAGGTCGTCGAGGGAGACCTGGGCCTCGACCAGGGAGGAAGGCGGGACCATGAAGGTCTCCCCTGGGCCTTCGTCGTTGGGCTTGAGATCGCCAGTCGAGACCAGGGTCTGCCGGATTTTCTGGACGGTGTTCTCGCCGGCCAGGGCGGGATTGGGCGGAGTCTCCGGCTGGACCATGGGCGGCCTCTGATCTGGGATGATCGGCGGCGGCGAGAAGGTGTCGTCCTCTATCAGGCTGACCACCTCCACGCCTTCATCACCGGGGGCCTCGGTCCCGTCGTCAGGCTCCAGCATGACCTCGGGCTCGTCCAGGAGGGGCTCGACATCCGCGGACACCTCGACCGTGGGGGTGACTGTGGACCCGCCGGTCTGGTCGGCGGCGGCCGGGGGAGCCACAGGCATTGGGGCCGGCTGGGGGGCCGTCACCTGGGGCGGGCCCGGCATGGGGGGCGGGAACTGCTGGGTCTGGGCCGGCATGGGGGGCGGCCCCGGCACCGGGGGCGGCCCAGGCATGGGCGGCGGGAACTGCTGGGTCTGGGCCGGCATGGGGGGCGGCCCAGGCATGGGCGGCGGGAACTGCTGGGTCTGGCCAGGCATGGGGGGCGGCCCCGGCATCGGGGATGGCCCAGGCATGGGCGGCGGAGGGAACTGCTGGGCCTGGGGCGGCATCGGTGGCGGCCCAGGCACCGGTGGCGGCCCAGGCATGGGCGGCGGCGGGAACTGCTGGGTCTGGCCCGGCACCGGGGATGGCCCAGGCATGGGCGACGGAGGGAACTGCTGGGCCTGGGGCGGCATCGGGGGCGGCCCGCCGGCACCGAACTGGAAGGGTCCGGAAGCGCCGGGCAAGGGCCCTGGCATCGGCGGGGCTGGGCCGTCTATTGTCCCGAACGAGGGATCGTAGTCCATGTCGCGGGCCGGCTGGGGAGCATACTGCCCATCGCCGTAGGGCGCATGGGGGGCGTCCGCGAAAAAGTTGGCCGGTCCGGGCTTCGTGCCCGTCAGGAGAAGCTGCCGGCGGATGGCCGAGAGATCCTTTTTGCATTTTGGGCAGTTCAGGTTGTACTCGAAACTGTTGTAGCCACACTTGGGGCAAAGCATCTTGGCCTCCGGAAAACTACCGTCTCTCAGGGACCGTGGGACGGGCAGACCCGAAAAGGGGAAGGCGTGGTTTCGGCGATAAAGTGGCCCCCGGGATCGGTTTGGGGGCAAGGCCCGCACGGGCAAGGGAAACATGGCAAGGCGAGTAAGGCTGAGCGCGTTTTGGCCCCTTTTCGCCGCGTCCGGGCATGGGGGCCGAGAAAAGGGCAAGCCATGGCCATGGCTGGTCCGGTACCCTGCGATGGCGTTCCACGGCAAGGCAAGAGTCTTCTGGCCAGGGCCATTTCTTGTGAATCATTTTAAAAGTTTTTACGGGGAAAGTCCAGGATTTTTGAGGCAATCTATTGGCAGTGCTTAACATTCCTGGATGCTGTGGCCACCAGGAAAACCGATAGCCAATAATTGTGGGGGTAATAGGGGAAGTCGTAATAGAATTGGCGAAATACCCGGAAGGCCGGAGCCCCGGAAGACATATGGCTGACTGTGGGCCTGTTATGGCCATCTTGGGGCCATATCTTCGGGACAATGGCTTACTTGGGGTGAGGAGCCCGGTGGCTGGCGGGGCGGGCGAAATGGCAGGGCCGGAGGCGGAAAGCCAGGTTTTTCCGCGCTCCGGCCCAGTCCCGGTGTGGACGACTCGGAGGATTGCGATCAACAGGTGGGAGGCTGTGGTTAAGAATCCATCTTGTCGGCCAAGAAGATTTTACTAAAACTGAATCTCAATTGCAATAGTTTTTCCAATAATTTTACCTCGTATTTTCAGCTAGTTGTAAGATAGGGCAAAAAAATATTCCGTCCAGCCATGTTTTTCCAGATCTTCTTGTGGCAGGCCGTCCCGGGGGAGGGCCTGCCTCGGGGAGGACGGCATCCCCAACCCCGCGAGGGGGGATGCCCGCGCGGCAGGAAGGGATCCTGGCCCGTCGCCGGGCGGCGCCCAACCATCCCCCGGCATTATCGGCGCCCAGGCCAAGGCACGTCGCGCCGTCAAGGCCGAGACGGGGCTGGTCTCCCCGGCCCAGCGGCGGCGCTGGTTTTGGGCTGGCCAGTCCGGGCGGGGCCCAGGTGCCGGCGGCGCAATCTGCGGCCCCCCTGGCCCGGGAGGGGGGCGTCCATGGTCCGGCCCTGTCCCTGGGTGGTCTTGCTGGCCCCATCGTGATGGGCGCGACCCAAGCCCGGGGCCGGCGGGGGACTGCCCCAGACAGTGGGGGCCTGCCGGCCGCCCGGGCCCAGCCGGGCGCGGAGGAGGAGGGATGGAAAGCGCATGCCCGGGGCCTTGGCCCGTCATGGGCCCCTCGACTTCGCCAAGGGCGCATGGCGAAGACCCGAAGGGCCGCCCAGGGAGCCGTAGGATGGAACGCTCTGGGCCCAGTGCCCTGTTTCCTGCTCGATTGGCGGGCAGGCGCGGCTCTGTTTACCCTGCCAGGGGCGGAAGACCCGCGGCGGCGGCGCTCGGGATGGGAGGGGCACCTCCTCCCGGCATGTCAGGCCAAACATGGGACTCATGTGGCTTGGCCCTTGTTTTTCCTTATTTGGCCGGTGGGGACGCCTCAGAAGACCGGCATGGTCATGCCGCCGTTTGCCCGCGAAATGGCCGTGGCAGTCCGTGATTTCTGAAAATGCAAGCTATCTAGCGGGCTTGGGCCAGGACTGGCCGTCAGGGCAGGGCCCCTCTTCCCCGTGGCCTCGGGCTGGCATGGCCAGGGGTGGCCGCCTGGACGTCCCCAGGACTCCCGTCTCCCAGCGGGGCGATGGGCCATCGTCCCAATCGGCGTCCTGGCGACCGGGACGGCCTGGCCGGGGGCCTCCCCGCCAGTCGGGCTGGCGGGGAGGAAAGGGGGTCCCCCACAAAGAGTCCCAGCTGCCCCCGGGGCTGCCAGGCCGGGGGCCGCTGGGGGAGCGGGGATTTCAATTTCGAGGAGGGATATGGGCGGGGGAGAGCCGATCCGAAGGCGCCTTGCGTAAAGGGCCGGAGGCGGGAAGCCAGGTTTTCCCGCGCTCCGGCCCAGTCCCGGTGTGGACGACTCGGAGGATTGCGGTCAACAGGTGGGAGGCTGTGGTGGTGAATCCTTCTCGTCGGCCATGAAGATTTTACTAAAATTGAGTCTCAATAGCAATAGGTGGCTAAAAAATTTTTGGTCGTGGTTTGGCATAGTTGTCAAGACGGGTAAAATATTTTGGCCAGCGTGGCATTTTTCCGGGCCAGGAGGACTGAAAAAGGGCCGGGGGCGGGAAGCCAGGCTTCCCCGCGCCCCGGCCCAGTCCCGGAGGGCGGCCGGCGCGGACGGTCCGCAATCGACGACCAGGAGGCAGGGTGCGACTGCGGGGCGGCGGCCGTCCTTAGTTTAATAAAATTGAGTCTCAATATCAATATTTTCCCGTAGTTTTTTCCTGGCCTCCCCCCTTGGCGCGCCGGGTTCGACTCTGGGGAGGCTCCTCGGGCGGGGATCGAGACGCCGCCGCCGTTGGGCCTTGTGGCCCCGGGCGGCAAAAACTTCTGCCTGGGAGGGCGTCCCGCCGTCCCAGGCCAGGGGGCGGGGACGGATATCCCGCCCTTGGCCTTGGGGGCCAGGGCGTCCGGTTGGGCGGGGAATATGGCCTGGAGGGGGCGTCCGGGGGATCCCGGGGTGGGCCAAAGGGGAGGCGGCCCTTTGGCGTGAAAATCTGGCATGAAAAATGCGTACAGATCAGGACAGCTGATGCCAGGGACAGGGTTGGGAAATCCCAGCCTGCCGGACTTGTCCATTTTCTGCCGTTCATCCTCACAAATGATCGTTAGATCTAGAAACGCTATTGGCCACCCTGGCGGCAAATTCCACTTCAGTCCCTCTCCAAGCCAACACCGGCAGGCCCCAGACGGGCTCGACCATGGGTCGACGCCCGTCTGACTGTTTCAGGGGCCGGATCTCGCCCCGCGGCGACAGGGAAAACGGCCCGCCAGGCCCGTCGTCGCCTGGGGCCACACAACATGGTGTTGGCCTGTGGTAGATTGACACTATATATAGTGTAAAAATATGACCAAAATTAACTATTGGGCGTATTTGCGACCAGAAGATCTTGTCTTTCTGGCTTTGCCTATATTAGATAGTCTTGGTGGACCAAAAGTAATCAAGTTACGAGAAATTAAAAGCCTTGGGCAATCAGTTCAGCGATTGACAGGCCAGGCCGGGGCGGCGACGTCCCCAACAGCCGCCCCACGTAGCGGGCCAGGATGTCGACCTCCAGGTTGAGGCGCTCCCCCGGCATCTTGGACGAGATGGTGGTCACCAGCGAGGTCTGCGGGATCAGGTTGACGGAGAAGGTCCCGGAGCCGGGGACTGCCGCGTTGACCGTGAGGCTGACCCCGTCGATGGCCACCGAGCCCTTGGGGGCGACCAGGGGCTCGAGGTCGGCGGGCAGGGAAAAGACGCACCTGAGGCTCTGGCCGACCCTGGCCCGTTCCCTGAGGGTGGTCAGGGCGTCCACGTGGCCGGTGACCAGGTGCCCGCCCAGGCGGTCGGAGAGCCTCAGGGCCCTCTCCAGGTTGACCCGGTCATCCTGGCCAAGGGTGGAGAGGGACAGCGTCTCGCCGGAAGCGTGGGCCCTGAAGGCCCTGCCGCCCTGGATGTCGGACACAGTGAGGCACACCCCGGAGACGGCTATGGATTCGCCAAGGGAAAGGGGCGGGTCCCACGGGGAAAGGCTCTCCACCGTCAACTCGGCCTCGGGGCCCCTCCTGAGGCGGGAGACGATCCGTCCCTGGCCGGAGACGATGCCGGTGAACACCCCTAGTCCCCCGCCTCCGGGGAGTCGGGCGGGTCGGTGCCGTAAAGCTCGTCGAGATCGTCCGTCAGGTGCCCGTAGCCCAGGATTGGGGCCTGGGGCTGGACCGAGGAGGGTCCGAAGGCCCCGCTGGGCCGCAGGACAAGGTGGATGTCCGGGCCCATGCGGCCAATCTTGAGGATATCGAGTTCCTTGGCCAGGCCCAGGTTCTCCAGGCCGGGGCCGCCCAGAAGGCTCGGGGCCTCCTTGCCGCCCAGGAACTTGGGGGCCAGGAACATGTGGATCAGGTCGGCCACCGGCTCCTCCAGGAGGGCCGAGGAGGCCAGGGTGGCCCCCGGCTCTATGAGGACGCTCTGGAGCCCGGCCCGGCCAATCTCGTCGATGACCGCCGCCAGAGACAGGAGGCCGCTGGCGGCCCTGGGGACCTCCCAGACCGCGTGGCCCAGGCGCCTGAGGCCCTCGCGGTCCTTCTGGCCGGCCTCGGGGGCGCAGACGACCACGGTCGGGCCGCCCAGCTGGGGATTGAAGAGCTTCAGATCCCTGGGGAGCTTCAGGAGCGGGTCCAGGACGATGCGCCAGGGCTGGCGGTGCATCTTCCGGCGTCCCCAGGGCCTGGCCGAGAGCTCTGGGTCGTCCTTGGCCGCCGTGGTCCGGCCGATCATCACGGCGTCCACCCCGGCCCGGATGTGGTGGCTGAAGTTGCGGGCGGCCTTGGAGCTGATCCACCTCGAGTCCCCCGTGCGGGTGGCGATCTTGCCGTCGAGGCTGGCCGCCGCCTTGACGATGACGAACGGCTTGGCGGTGGTGGAGTACTTGAAGAAGAACTGGTTGAGTTCCCAGGACTCGTCGGCCAAGAGGCCCCTGTCGACCTGGATCCCGGCCTCCTCCAGCCTGGCCGCCCCGCCGGAGGCGACGGGGTTGGGGTCGGGGACCGAGTAGAAGACCTTGGCGACGCCGCTCTCGATTATGGCCTCGGCGCATGGGCCCGTGCGGCCCTGGTGGTTGCAGGGCTCCAGGTTCACGTAGAGCTCGGCCCCCTTGGCCTTCGGTCCGGCCAGGGCCAGCGCGGACACCTCGGCGTGGGGCTGGCCAGGACCGGTGTGCCAGCTCGTGGCGATGACCCGCCCCCTCTTGGCAAGCACGGCGCCAACCATGGGATTTGGGGAAACCAGGCCCCAGCCCTGGCGGGCCAGCCTCAGGGCCTCCCTCATGTGGGCGATTTGCTTGGGCGTCCACCTGCTCATATATCAACCCCGTGGCCGTAGTATATGCGAGGGCGGCCCCGGCGCTCCAGGCGCCTGGGCCATCTGGGCCCCAGACGGGGGCCGGATAATCCGCTGGCCATGCCCCATTATGACATGGAAAGGGCCGGCTCTTCAAGGCCGGGGCCCTGCCGCCCTGACGCTTCCCAGGGTTGGCCGCATGGCGGCAGGGGTGCCGGACCGGCCGTCGGCAGGGGAAGGCTTGGCGATAATATCCGGCGGCGACATCCAGGATTCATGGTCGATATTGACAATAATATGATATAAGTATAATTATATATAAAAATTAATATTACTTAAATTATAATATAACAAATATTATAATTAATACATATAACTATTATTATATAAATATAGTAATAGTTATATGTATATAAAAAATTAAATTTATATAAATTTATTGAGAATAAGATCTATTTATTTTATAATAACAGGCTTAGGATGATATCGAAGGTTGAAATAAATGGCCAGCTCCGAGGCTAGGGCTGGCCTCGATAATGATACCAGTATTATTAGAGGCTTGGCCTGGATTATGATATGGCTAGACCAGAATTATATAGTTGGAGGAAATACTTGAGCCAGATATTTAGCTTGTGAATCCTAGCCCAACCTTGTTATTCTATCTTTAAGAACAGAGTATATATGGCTAGAATTAATATCATATCAGCAAATCAGCTAATAGCCTATCTAATATAAAATTGCGCACACTATTTATTAGGCTGAGGCTTGGTAATTTTGTCTAGAGATATTCTTGACTTTGGTAAGAAAAAAAATTGTTGCTTAACTCTCAAAATTATGTATAATTGCTAAGTCACAGGACAGAATTCAAGTCCTCACGCATTAAATTATGTTAAGCCGCACTGGTAGGAGGATCCCATGAAGTGCCCCTTCTGTGGACAATTGGACAACAAGGTCATCGACTCCAGGCTCAGCCGCGACGCCATGGCCATCCGCAGGCGCCGGGAGTGCCTCATTTGCGACCGCCGCTTCACGACCTACGAGAAGATCGAGGAGCACATCCCCATGCTCATAAAGAAGGACGGGCGCCGCGAGGCCTACGATCGGGCCAAGCTGACTAAGAGCATCATGGTGGCCGTCCAGAAGAGGCCCGTCCCCGTGGCCGAGATAGAGCACTTCATAGACCAGCTGGAGCGGCAGCTCCAGGAGACAGGCTATAACGAGGTCAGGACCACCGAGCTGGGGGAGAAGGTCTCGGACTTCCTCCGGACAACCGACGACGTGGCCTACGTGCGGTTCACGAGCGTGTATAGGCAGTTCAAGAACCTGGAGGACTTCGACCGGGAGATCCGCCAGCTGGATTTCGACAAGACCGGCAAGGTCGAGGCGGCCCAGCCGGAGAGGCGTCTCCAGGCCAAGGGCAAGGAATAGGGCCAGGCCCCCCTGGTGGCCGGTCCCCCGGCCGGGCAGGCGTTCCGGAGGCCACCCTGGATGCGGGGCGTGATTTGGCCGGGCCATATTAGCCGCATACGCGCGGCAGACAATACAATATATCGCGTCGAAATATACAGGGTATGGGATATATCCGCTGATAGGCCCCGCCAGAGCCCAAGACCCCGGCCACCTGGTCGCCAGGGGCCGGGACTCTGTCCGGCCCGTCCCGAGGCGACGGGAGCGGGCCTGCCGAGGTATTTCCGATATTTGGCCAGTCTTGACAGAACCTTGGGCCTTGAGGTAGGATGTCATCGGAACCAGGTCGTTCTTTTTGACAATCCTCCCCGCCCAAAGGCGGGGGAATGACAGGGCCAGAGACGTTGCCGCCTCTAGTCTCCTAGGCGGGTGCCCCGTTTCATCGGCGGTCCTGCGTCCAATCCTCCACAGACAGACATGGCTTGCCCAACCGCCAAGATGGGTTTAGAGCACTATAATTTGGTGGTCATGTAAACCCTTTTTTAGTTCTGCTAGACTAAGGCCCTGATATTAGGGATCAAGCCCGGTCAATTCTGGGTTCCTTTAGGCAGGTTTCCACAGATCACCGATATTGGCAAATGTCAACCATAATCTTTAAAGCTCGAAAGACTCGCACCGTAAATCCTCGGCCCTGAAGGCCGAGGATTTACGGCAATTTGGATAAGCTAATATCCAATGGGAGACAACATATCTTTTTCGCCAAGATCAGCTGTTGCGTTGTCCTTGGCCCAAAATTGAAATCAATTGTGTCCAGCCCGGTGGAGGCGGTCTGCCCCCGTTCCTTCGGTCCCGCAAGGCCGAGGCCAGTTTTCCATCTACAAATTTAGTGGTTTTGGCTAATTGTGGAAAAACCAAAGAAGAACAGTTCGGTCCAGGCTAAAGAATTGACTCAGTTCAATGAGCTGATGGATTCATCCTATGACATGGCCAAAAAACTCCTGCCCTTCATGGCCAGAAGGCGCATTCCTCTGATCCCCGAAAACTACCAGCTATTCTACGATTATTTCTTAGGAATCAATCCTGAACTTACCCGTGAATTGAACGATATCTTGCAAAAAGAATCTTTGTTTACTCCATCTGTGAGCAAACGGCTGTATAGTGTCTTCTACGACGTCGATTCGGAGAAGGTCAAGGCCATCACCGAGATGGGCGAGAGGATCGGCTCGATATCCTTCAGCCTCGAGGAAAACCTGGGGCAGAGCCTGGACTCGACCGGGCGCTTCCAGCAGGTCCTGAACGAGTCGGCCACACAGTTCGAGCAGGGCGACATCGAGGCCGAGGTCATGAAGGAGATGGTCGAGAGCCTTCTGTCGGAGACCAAGTCGGCCCTGGACAGCCAGACCGCCCTGGCCGACCTGATCGAGGCCTCCAACAAGGTCATCGCCACCCTGACGGCCGAGCTCAAGGACAAGACCAGGCAGGCCAACATCGACGAGTTGACCCAGCTCTACAACCGCCGCTACCTGTCCAAGCGCTTCGCCGAGTTGACCCAGGAAGAGCCCGGCCGGCCCACGCAGCCGCTGAGCCTGGCCATATTCGACCTCGACCGCTTCAAGACCATCAACGACACCTGGGGCCACCCCGTGGGCGACAAGGTGCTGATCATCATATCCAAGATTATCCAGAGCTTCGCCGGCGAGCGCCACCTGGCCGTCCGCCTGGGCGGCGAGGAATTCGTCATCCTGTTCCAGGGCCTGGATGAGGACGAGGTCCTGGCCCTGACCGACAGCGTCAGGCTGAAGGTGGCCAATACCCAGATAACCATCCGGGGCGAGAACATCCCGGTGTCCATAAGCGCCGGCATAAGCCACCACGTCAAGGGGGAAAACGAGGAGAGCTTCCTGGAGAGGGCCGACGCCGCCCTCTACCAGGCCAAGGACTCGGGCCGCAACTGCGTGATGGTCAACAAGGCCTGCTGATGGAGGGGCCGTGGCCCCTTGGGGACCGACCGGCCCCCGGGCAACCCGCTTCCCGTCGCCGTCCTGGGGACTCCCGCAGGGCCATTCCGCTGAGGCGACCATCATGGGAGAATTGACGGGGCAAAGGCGAGATGGCGGACGCCGCCCCTGGCCCGTCGGACCCCGGAAAGGCTTTGCCGCAGTCTAAAGGGGCCTTGGCCGGGAATATCCGGTGCCCCGGCCTGCCGCGGTGGACGGGGATGTCCCAGAGGTCGGCCGGTAAGGGGCAGGCCCCCTGGCCGATCTGGCCCAGGATTTGGACCTGGCCGGACGGCGGCGCGAGGGGGAAACCGTCTCTCTTGGATTTCAGGCTCTCGGGTGACTGGCATCCCCTGCCGGGTCGCCGGTCTTTTTTGACGTCGAGCCGCGGTCTCGCCACGCCCTCGGGCGAAAACCGTCGTCGGCCGCGAGACGGGCGCCCGAACATCCGGTCGGGCCGGCTCCCAGCCAAAGTGGGCGGGCCATTCCTCCCCCGGGCAAAAAGCCAGGGGGGCCGTAGGCTAGAAGATGATCATTTCCATAAACCCCGAGAATCCCCAGGGCCGATTGCTGGAAAAAGTGGCCAATATGCTGCGGGGCGGGGCCATCATCGCCTACCCCACGGACACCCAGTACGGCCTGGGCTGCGACCTGTCGCAAAAAAAGCCCATCGAGAGGATCTACAAGGTCAAGCAGCGCAGCCTGAAAAGTCCGTTCAGCATAATCTGCGCCGACCTCACCCATATCTCGGAGTACGCCGTCGTCTCGAATTTCGCCTACAGGACTCTCAGACGCCTTCTGCCGGGGCCGTTCACCTTCGTGCTGCCCGGGACCAGGCTGGTGCCCCAGATGATGCTCACCAAGCGCCACGAGGTGGGTCTGCGCGTGCCGGGGCACCCGGTGGCCATAGGCCTGGTCCAGGCCCTGGGCCGGCCGCTTATCAACACCTCGGCCAAGCTTGACTCCGAGGGGCAGGCCCTGACCATCCCCCAGGAGATTGAGGAGGCCTTCAAGGGCACGGTCGACGCGGTCATTGACGGGGGGCCCGTGCCGGGCCAGCCCTCGACCATCGTCTCGCTGGTCGACGATGAGCCCAACATACTGCGGCAAGGCCTGGGCATCTTCTAGGGAGGGCCGGCCCTTGTTTTTGCCGGCGGGACGGGTTATATTCTGACCAGTCCGGCTTCGGAAGAAACTCGTTTTTTGCTGGTCAGCCCCGCTGAAGGCCAAAGATCCCGGAAGAGAGGATTTTTGGCCTAGTTTTTTGGCCAGCTTCTCACCGGGCCCCACGACGGGGGCCCGCAGTCGACGTCGCGGACCAGGGTTGGCGCCAATGGCCTTGATAGAAGTGAAGGGACTTGCCAAGGTGTTCCAGGTCGACGGCCAGATGGTCGAGGCCTTGGCCGGTATCGATCTGGCCATCGAGGAAGGTGAGATCTTCGGCGTCATCGGTCTGTCCGGGGCCGGAAAGTCGACCTTCATCCGTTGCCTCAACCGCCTGGAGACGCCGTCCTCGGGCACGGTCCTGGTCGGGGGCCGGGACCTCAGCACCCTGGCCAGGGAAGAGCTCCGCGGCTTCAGGCGCAACATGGGGATGATCTTCCAGTCCTTCAACCTTCTGTCGTCCAGGACGGTGGCCGGCAACGTGGCCTTTTCCCTTGAGGTGGCCGGGAAGGGAAGGGCGGCGGCCAAGGCCAGGGTGGCCGAGCTCCTGGAGATGGTCGGGCTATCCGACAAGGCCGGGGCCTACCCGGCCCAGCTCTCCGGGGGCCAGAAGCAGAGGGTGGGCATCGCCAGGGCCCTGGCCCTAAGCCCGAAGATTCTCCTCTGCGACGAGGCCACCAGCTCGCTCGATCCCCAGACGACCAGCTCCATCCTGGCGCTCATAGGCGATCTCAAGAGCCGCCTGGGCCTGACCGTGGTCCTCATCACGCACGAGATGAAGGTCATAACGGAGATTTGCGACCGGGTGGCCGTCCTGGAATCGGGCCGGCTGGTCGAGACTGGCCGAGTCATCGACGTCTTCTCCAGCCCCGGGCACCCGACCTCCAAGAAGTTCGTCGAGTCGGTCCATCCCAGCTTCGATCAGCTCCTCAGGGGCAGCTTCCGGCCCAAGGGACGGCTGGTGAGGATATTCTACGTGGGCGAGACCGTGACCGAGCCCCTGGTCTACACCCTGGTCAAGCGTTTCGACGTCGAGCCCAACATCCTCCAGGCCCACCTGGACGTGATCAGCAACCAGACCTCGGGGACCCTCCTGATCGACCTGGCCGGCCAAAGCGGGGCCATTGACGCGGCCCTTGGCTTCATAAGGACCAGCAACGTGAGCTTCGAGGTGTTGAATTGATTCTGAACTCCACCCAGCTGGCCATGCTCAAGGTCTCATCCCTGCAGTCCCTGTACATGGTCTCGGTGTCCTCCCTTTTGACTTCCCTGTTCGGCATACCACTGGGCATCATGGTTGTCATCACCAGGAATGGGCACATACTGGAGAACAAGTTCCTCTACCGGGTGCTGGGCTTCATCATCAACGCCACGCGCTCCATTCCGTTCCCAATCTTCATAGTCTTCGTCATTCCCCTGACGAGGCTCGTCGTCGGCACGGCCATAGGCCCGACGGCGGTCATCGTCCCCTTGACCCTGGCGGCCATCGTCTTCATGGCCAGGCTCACAGAGACCTCCCTGCTGGAGGTCCCCTCCGGGATCATAGAGGCAGCCCAGTCCATCGGGGCCTCGCGCTGGCAGATCGTCTGGCACGTCCTCCTGCCGGAGGCCAGGCCTGGCCTCATAATGTCCGTCACCATCACGGTCATTACCCTGATCAGCTACTCGGCCATGGCCGGGGCCGTCGGGGGCGGGGGGCTGGGCGATCTGGCCATCCGCTACGGCTACCAGCGCTACCAGACCGACATAATGTGGGTGACCGTCATATTGCTCTTGCTGCTGGTCCAGGGCATCCAGATCCTGGGCGACCGTCTGGTGAAAAAATACTCCCGGCGCTGAGGGCCTCCAGGCCTTGCGGCGGTCCTGGGTTATCCATGCTCGCATAAGGAGACGCGTAAAAATGACAAAGCTACTGACTTCCATCCTGGCCGGCCTCGTCCTGGCCTTCTCCGTCCAGGCCCTGGCCCAGGACTCGATCAAGGTGGCGACCACCAGCGGGGCTGACGTGGTCATTCTCGAGAAGGCCGCCGAAGTGGCCAAGGGAAGGGGACTGAACGTCGAGATCGTCGAGATGAGCGACTACATCCTGCCAAACATGGCCCTCCTCAGCAAGGACGTCGATCTCAACTCCTTCCAGCACGTGCCGTACCTGGATGACTTCAACAAGGAGCGGAATACCGGCCTGGTCTCCATCGGCATCACCTACGTGGCCCCGATCGCCTTCTTCTCCAAGAGAATAAAGACAATCGACGAGCTCAAGGAAGGCGACAGCGTGGTCTTGCCCAACGATCCCTCCAACGGCGGGCGCTGCCTCCTGCTCCTCCAGAAGACAGGGGCCGTCAAGGTAAGGCCCGAGGCCGGCCTTTTGGCCACCCCGTCGGACGTGACCGAGAACAAGCTCGGGCTCAAGCTCATCGAGGTCGATCCCCCCATGACCCCCAGGGCCCTGGACGACGCCACCCTGGTCTGCATCAACAACACCTTCTCCGTCGAGGCCGGCCTCAACCCCCTGAGGGACTCCGTGTTTCTCGAGGACGCGGAGAGCCCCTACGCCAACATCATAGCGGCCAGGCCCGAGGACAAGGACAACCCCCTATACCTGAAGTTCGTCGAGGCCTACCAGTCGCAGGAGGTGGCCGACTTCATCCTCGAGAAGTACGAGGGGGCCACCATCCCGCTTTTCAAGTACGAGAAGAAGTAGTCCCGGCCCCTGAAAACGCCGTCCCATGTCCGGAACCAGGGTAGGCCGTCGTTTTCCGGCCACCCGGGAGCCTTCATCGCCCCGGACAACGCCAGTTCCCAGCTAAGGCCCGTTCTTCCCAGGATCGGCCAGGGGATACTCGGACACGAGCGCATGGACCGCCCCGGAGGGCCTGAGCTCGCTCTCGTAGAGGCCGAAGGCACTGACGGTGAAGGGCTGGCCGACCTCATCGGCGTAGGCCTCGGCCTTTTGGGCTATCCAGGGCCGGAAGGTCCTCATCCTGGCCAGGGTCACGTGGGGTGTGAAGGCCCTCTTGTCCCTGGCAAGCCCCAGGCCCTCCAGAAGCGCCGTCTCCAGGCCATCGCGAAGGCGGCCCAGGCCGGGGTTCCCGGAAAGCCCAGCCCAGAGCACCATGCCTGCCCCTGTCCTGAAGGTGCCCAGGCCCCCAAAGGCCAGGCCAAACATCTCGCCACCGACACTGGCCAGGGCCTCCCGGATCCGTGGGATCATGGAGGCCGGCGTAGGCCCCAAAAACCTCAAGGTCAGATGGGCCTGGCCCCCTGGGATGATCCTGACGTCCGGGAAGACGGCCCCCAGCGACCGCAGGGCCGCGACAACTGGCTCAGGCAGGGCGATGGCTACGAAAAGGCGCGAAATGTCGGTCATATGGGCAATCCTTGTGGACCGAGATGGACAGGGTGGCTGGCCTTTTCCCCGTCGCCTGCCTGGCTCCTCCCTTAATCCTCGCGCGGCCCGGTATCATGCCGCGGTCATTGACTCTACCACGCCCAGGCCGTCCCGGGTATTGGCCTGGCCGTCACATGGACCGCGAGCCGCAGAGCCGCATCGCATTTTTTTATTGACAGTCTGGCTCGAAAGAACTATAGTGTCCTAATTCGCAAAGGCCAGGTAATACCTGCCATGGACAAGAGCCAATGCGACCGTGTGGGGCTATAGCTCAGCTTGGGAGAGCGCATGACTGGCAGTCATGAGGTCAGGGGTTCGAGCCCCCTTAGCTCCACCAATAGATAATACAGACAGATGCTAAAAAGGCCGAAAGCCCTTTAAATTAAAGGCTTTCGGCCTTTTTCTCGTTCATCGGTTGATCGCCTAATACCATCTTTTTCCGTTGGCATCCAAAATTATTGAGGGTGTATATGAAGTTAAAATTACTTGATATGATTAATAGTTTGTATATTTTCTATTGATATTTAGCGTAGAAAAATAGTAATACTAATATGTGCGTAGATAGATTTATAGATTAATTTATAGATAGGCATATTTATGAAATAGAAAACAAGTAATTGATACACTATTAATCATGAGTAAATAAAAAAGAACAATGAAATAATAAAGATTGAAGAAGAGTAAAGTAAAAACTAAGAAAGAAAAACTAAACAAAGATAAAAGTACCAATAAACAGAGAAAGAGAAAATTATAATGAATAAAACTTGAAACAAGAAATAAATTAATTTTTTATTTAAAAAGTTAGATGTAAAAAGATAAATTATTTAAAAATAAAAATCAATTAACAATATTATCAATTTTAAAACAAATATTTTAACAATAGAGAAAACAAACTTTACTATTTTCCAACAACACCATGAGGTATCGACATGTCAATGATCAACTCTAACTTGACTCCAAATAAGACAACATCACATGCTCAAACTCAATCATCCAACCAAGATACTTACGATGATAAAATACTCAAAAAATATCATAACTACATGCTTACTCATCACTCAAGAGTCATACAGCAACGCTTTGATTGGAGAGCTCCCAATGATCCATCTTTCCTGCTCACAACCAAACACATCTACAGGTTCCGGATTACCTGTCAAGAGACTTAAAGAAACAATCCTCTTCCTGAACCAGGTACAACCAGATCTGTTGGCAGAGATCAACCATCCCAACACCCAACGGGCGCACATCTTTTAATCGTCAAGGAACAAACCTCAAAAGACAGCAACTTCCACATACATGGTATAGTCTTGGCCAATGGCCATGCGAGAAGGAATGGACACTATATCGGTAAAAAGCTGGAACATCACTGGAACAGTGCTCTTGGGATACATGGACCCAACTCAGGACTGCCCAACCACATCAGCCAGCATGGACCAGATTCCATCGTCATCGGCAAATACAAACCAGACTATGGGCAAAGACTTCAGTAAGCTTTCAACCAGGCCAAGTATCTCGCCAAAACCCACACCAAGGAACTCAACGCCAAGGGAACATGGAAAGCTACCGGAACAAGGATCGACAAGAGGAACCAGCCCCGATAACAGTCAGGCCATGCCCCAGCGGCTTTGTTGGCGACTAACGTTCAGACGTATTTGACGTATCTGTGGTATACTGGCCTTGTCAGCGATTGCGAGGTAAACAGGATGACAGAGGAATTGCCGGAAGACAATCAAGACGAAAAAGCTGAAGTCGTCTTCATGTCTCCTTTGGCTGATCCAGTCGTGGATGAGCTTTTTAAAAACGAACAGGTCGCCGGTCTAGCCGCCAAGAGTTTCATCAACGCCGTGATAGCCCCATCCAAGGAAAAGTTCGGGAATATAGCGTCTCTGACGGTCCAACAATATGTCTCCAGACTCTTTAGGCGTGGCTGCCGCATTGACGTCGTGGCCAAAAGTGATTCCGGCAAAATCGCCGTCTTTGAAGTCCAGCTTTATTTCGACAAAGACATTCTCCAACGCAATCTTTTGGAAGTTTCCCATATCTTTACAAGTACCGCGAGAAAGGGCACCACGCCAGCGGTGATGGCGTCCGAGATGCCCAAAATCATAGTGATCAACGTCTTCGGAGACGATAAAAACTGCCGAACAGACAATAGAGAGGTACTTCAGCCTATCAAGTTCACATACTTAAAACAACCTAACCGTACCGCGTTTGACGAATATGAAATTTTCAACATACAGTTGCCTTATTTCCCTGAAGAGCCGGAGGACTATTCTGACCCATTTTACTGCTGGTGCAAGCTTCTTTATGAAATGCACTTTAACGGCAAGTTGCCTGGGGAGATATTTATGACGGAACCAAGACTGAAAAGATTCGTCGATGATGACGAAGGAGCGGGGCAGTTCGTGAATCGATACAGCGAGGTCATCTCAAGTCCTGAGGTGCAGGAAGCTTTCAAAGCTTGGATCTCTGATTTTCATGACAACAGCGTATTGGCAGGAGAACGTGAGGCCGGGAGAGAAGAAGGGAGAGAAGAAGGGAGAGAAGAAGGAAGAGAAGAAGGGAGAGAAGAAGGAAGAGAAGAAGGGATTGAAAAAACAGCGAAGAACTTGCTGGAGCTTGGTCTTGATACTGAAACTATCCTAAAAGCAACTGGACTTACCAAAGAGAAGATTGACTCTTTACGTTGACGGTTATTTTGGTAATGATTGTCATTTACAGCTCCGTCTGAAGGGGTAGACGAACGGATTGTGTTGCGTCTAACTTGCAGATTTTCTGCGCTCTTTAACGTAAAAATATTCTTCTGAAATTGATTTTTTGTTGTTAAAACATTTATTATTAATCTATTGATAGCAAAAACCGCTTTAGAATTTTGTAATTTTTTCTATAGGCATCAACAACACAATAAAGTTTTAAATATAATTGCTAAACTTTATAATTAATATATATGATTAATAATTTGGTTAAATTTTATTGTCTCTTTTTTGGTGGATTAAAACCACCAGCTTTAGCTGGTAGTGTGCGCCTGTGAGGGTGCGCCATTAGTGAGGTGAAAGTCCTCACCAGGGGGAATCGCAACCCCTGTAGCCAACAGTGGTAACTGCGTCACAGCAATGTGGGGTGGGGAGCAAC
>JAISEK010000186.1 GCA_031264145.1 Deltaproteobacteria bacterium | reverse complement strand
GGGACACGGGCCAAGAGGGTGGCCTGGATGAGGCAGGGGGCGAGAGCTTCTACCACGGCCTGATCCAAATATCCCTGTCGGCCATGGGCCTCAAGACGCTGGGCGAGACGGCCGGGTCCATGGGGAGGGCCGACCTGGGCCTGTTCCTGCCAGATGACAGGGCCCTGGTCATCGAGATCAAGTACAGCGGGGCCAGCCCGGGCCAGACCCCGAAGGCGGTGAGAAGCCTCCAGGCCAAGGCACTCCGGAAGGCCTTAAGGGCCATAACGGGGAAAGACTACGGCGGTCCCCATAGGATATCGGCCAGCGAGGTGATAGGCCTGGGGCTGGCCGTCCACGGCAGGAGCGAGGTCCTGGCCGGTTTCCTGGACAATTCGGCCTTGAGGCAGCCTCTCTAGCGTCCCCGTCTTTTTGGCGTGACTGGAGAATATATCTTAGAGCCAGTTTTGTTTGATATGTTGGATAAAGATACTTTTGGGTCATTAAGTGAAGTTGCCTTTATCAGATATTTTGATAAAACATGGCATGATAAAGGAATAGGGTGAAATCAGGCGAAATTTACAGTATAAATACGTGAAGTTTTCACGTTGGCCTCATATTAATTGTCATTTGTTTTACTAAAAATTACGCCCGTCGTTCTTCCTCGCCGGGCGACCGCGCCCTGGCCTCGATTTCTGGCCCGATGCGTAGGCCTGGGCACAGCCGTTCGGCACCTCGAAACCGAAGGCGTCGCAGATATCCAGTTGCTCCCCAGTGAAGGGGGTAATCACTTGATCCCCGTCCGTGTGCTCGATGCAGCGGATTGATCTCATCTCGTCGACCATCTCCGGGGACGAAGAAAAAGAGCCATGCATTTTCGTGCTTTTCCAGACATTGCCGACGTACGAGCCCAGTATAAGTGAAACAAAAAGGATAAATAGTCGTCCTGTGTTGCCTTCATCGGACCAGTTTAGTTGCCTGTCGGAAACCGTCAGGTCTTTCATCTGCTGAAAATATCTCCCTTGCTCGTCTCGAAGGCGGTAGATATCCAGGACAGTCATGGCGTCGAGGTCCAGACCGTTGGTTAGGATGGAAATAAAACCGGAAAGACTATATTCTTTTGCGACATTCCCATCTTTTAGTCCAAATGACTGGATTACTTTCGTGGCTGGATCATGGAGGACTTTGAAATAGCGGTAATCACCTTTGATGGTGGCCTCATCAATGATGCTTTTGGTTTTTATTAGCTCCTCAAGGCTTTCCCTCTGCGTTTTGATGGCAATTTCTATTTCTGCCTGTTGGCGGCTCCTCCGGACTGGATCAAAATATAGGTTCAGTTTCAACATTGTGGCGGCCTTCACGGTACCACGCCTGCTTTCGGCTTCATACTCGATATCGTACTGGCCATAGAAAAGCTCGGCGTCACGATCGAAAGTCATCCCTTTCGGGCTGGAACTGAACTCGCCAAGCCGACCGATTGCCCTGGCGACTTCCTTTTGGCTGGTCCTGGCGCCCATCACCGCTGGCTGGCCGCGCATGATGAGTTTGTCCAAGTTACCCAGCGTCTCATAGCCTCGGTCAGTGATCAAAGCCACATCCTTAAAACCAGCAAGTTCCAGATCTTTGAGTATGGCATCAAGGCTCCTTGAATCTGGCATGTAGCCTGGGAACGTCCTGTAATGGACCGGCATGTGGCCGGAAAGCGTGTACACGACGACCTCCGCGGTCTGTTCCAGCATCGGGTCTTCCTGGCTTTTGCCCCAGCGCATGCCCGCTATGCCGTCCCCATATGCGGAACCGCGCGTTGACTCGGCCGCGCAAAGCCCGTCGCGCCCAAGTCCCGCGGCCCGAAGCCTGAGAAGATTCCTGCGGTGCTGCTCGGTAATGGACCGCGTCAGGCTGGCGACCGCGGACGGGGTCAGTTCCCTCGAGGAAGGGGTTTTGGAGATCCTTTGCCATCTGGCAGCTCTGCCAAAGGCGAACTGCGTGAGGTAAGAGAACATCGCGAGCGTGAGGACGTCATCCACGATCTCTCCGTCGCCATGGAACACCTTTTCCAGATCCTGGCGAAGGCCTGTCCTGGAGGCAACCTGTTCCAATAGCCAGATGTCGCCGTACAGGCGATTCAGGCAGTCAGCGTCATGGATCGGCCTGCCTGGTTTTTCAGGCCCTGTAGCCCTGGCGACCTCGGTCAGGTCCCAGCTCTCGGGGAATATGAGCCGGGAGCGTTCTTCGGGAGAGGCCATGTAGAACCTCGAGCCGGGGGTGAATTTCATGTCCCCGTCGACGGTGCCCCAGTGGACGTGGCGATATTTCCTTTTCCCAGTCAGAGGGTCGACATATGGAGGCTGGGTGCTGGCGTACGTGTATCCTTTCGTGACATGCGGCTTGATTCGGTACTGGGCGTTCGGATCTATTGGCCGGGCCATCGGGCCACCCCCTCACGTTAGTATCAGAATTCTAATACATGACAAGAGAAGACGTCAAGCCCATAAGTTAAAAAATATTTAATTTTTAGTATAATTTAGTAATATAAGTTGATTATTTGGTAAAAAATAATCCAAAACAAGTTGGCCCGGCGCGTTCGCCTCCATAGCCGTCATGCCCGGCCGGGCGTGAGCCGGGTTTCCCCGTGGCGGCCTGGCATCCCAGGGAGGCCCTGGGCCAGATGGCGGCTGGCCCGGGCTGGGCAAGGACCGTGACCGCCTGGCCAGGAAATATGCTACAATGCGGGCTCATGAGGATCTTTTGGCTTTTTTCGGCCCATGGGCCCGGAGCCATGGCCCTGGAGATGACGGATGCCCGACAACGATCCCCCCGAGGAGCTGCGCACGGCCCTTGACCATTACCTCTCCCACCTGCGGGTGGAGAGGGGCTACTCCGGGAACACCCTCGAGGGCTACGGGACGGACATCGCCGGTTTCGTCGACCATCTGGGCCTCCAGGGGGTGGCCTCGCTGGCCGAGGTCGAGCAGGGCCATATCGTCGGCTTTCTCCAGGGCCTGGCGGACAGGAGCCTCAAGCCAGTCAGCCGGGCCAGGAAGCTCTCGGCCATCAAGGGCTGGTTCAGGTTTCTCCATGACGAGGGGCTGATCGAGGGAAACCCCGGCTTCGACGTCAAGGCCCCCAAGGTCTCCAAGCCCCTCCCCAAGGCCCTGGGCCGGGAGGACGTCGAGAGGCTGGTCACCTTCCCCGATCCCTCCACGCCCCTGGGCCTCAGGGACCGGGCCATGCTGGAGGTCCTCTACGCCGCCGGCCTAAGGGTCTCGGAGCTTGTCGGCCTGTCCCTGGCCCAGGTGCATCTCGACGACGGCTTCCTGCGCGTCAGGGGCAAGGGCTCGAAGGACCGCATCACCCCCCTGGGGGAGGAGGCCGTCTCGTTTCTGGGACGCTACCTGAGGGAGGCCAGGCCGGGCCTCGTCGGCCCCAGGAGCGGCCAGGCCGTCTTCCTGGCCCAGACGGGGCTCCCGCTCACCAGGAACTCATTCTACCGCCTGATCACCAGGATGGCGGCCGAGGCGGGCCTGCCCCCGACCTCGCCCCACGTCCTCAGGCATTCCTTCGCCACCCATCTCCTCGAGGGCGGGGCGGATCTGAGGGCCGTCCAGATGATGCTTGGCCATGCCAGCCTGTCCAGCACCGAGTGCTACCTGAAGGTCGAGGACCGGCGTCTCCGGGAGGTCCACAGGCGCTTCCACCCCAGGGCCGAGGAATAGGGCCGTGGCCCAGAAGGAACGCCGGAAGATAATAAGGGCCAAGACCCTGATCACCACGCACGTGAACCCCGACTTCGACGCCGTGGCCTCCATGGTCGCGGCCGCCAAGCTCTATCCCGGCTCGGTCATGCTCTTTCCGGGCGGGCAGGGCCGGAACCTCAGGAGCTTCTTCACCCAGTCGCTCGTCTATCTTTTTGACGTGGCCAGGCCCAGGGAGCTGGAATACCCCTCGGTCGAGCTCCTGGTGGTGGTCGATACCCGCCAGAGGGACCGCCTGGGCGCGGCCACGCCCTGCCTGGAAAACCCCGGCCTCGACATCCATCTGTACGATCACCACCCCGACGGCCCCAACGATCTCAAGGGCTCCTTCTCCCTGGTCGACCAGGTCGGGGCCAACTCCACGCTGATGACCGAGCTGCTCGAGGAAAGGGGGATAGCCCTGAGCCCCCAGGAGGCCACCATGATGGCCCTGGGCCTGTACGAGGACACCGGGGGCCTGGTCTTCGGCTCCACCACCCCCAGGGACCTGCGGGCCGGGGCCACCCTCCTGGCCTGGGGGGCCGATCTGTCGGTCGTCTCGGACTTCACCTCCAGGGAGCTGACCCCGGACCAGTTCTCGCTCCTGAACGAGCTCATCCTGTCGGCGGAGTCCAGGGATACCAGGGGCCGCAACCTGGTCGTGGCCATGGCCAGCAGGGAGGACCACGTGGAGGACGTCTCGGTCTTGGCCCACAAGATGATGGACATCCTGGGGGCGGACATCCTCTTTATCCTGGTCGAGATGGAGAACATGGTCCAGGTGGTGGCCAGATCCCGCCTGAGGGAGCTCGACGTCGGCGAGATCGCCCTGGCCATGGGCGGCGGGGGACACGCGGCCGCGGCCGCGGCCGCCGTCAGGGGCAAGGGCCTGGCCGAGGTGAGGGCCCAGCTGGAGGACTGCCTGTCCGAGACCCTGGGCCGGCTGAACAGGGCCGGCAACATCATGGTCTACCCGCCCATCTCGATAGGGGAGGAGCGGCCCGTGGGCGAGGCCATGGACCTGATGGTCCGCTTCAGCCTGAACGTCCTCCTGGCCGAGGACGGCGATGGCCGGGTCACGGGCATCATCACCGACCACATCGCCGGCAAGACCATATACCATGGCCTGGACGGGTACCTGGTCAGGCAGGTCATGGTCACTGAGTTCCAGACCGTGCCGGAGGAGGCTGGGTTCGGGGAGATAAAGCGCATCATCGTCGACCAGGGCCAGAGGATCCTCCCGGTCACCGGCCCGGACCGCAGGGCCCTGGGCGTCATCACCAGGACGGATCTGCTGAGGCTAATGTCCAGCGAGGTCCCGGGAGGCCTGGAGGAATCGCGCCGCGGGGGGCAGGCGCCCCCATACGAGCGCAACCTTCTGGGGATCATGGAGGATAGGCTCCCGGCCAAGGTCCTGGACATGGTCCGGGAACTTGGGCGGATCTCGGTGGACCTCGGCCTGTCCCTGTACCTGGTCGGGGGCACGGTCAGGGACATCATAATGCTCAAGCCCGTCAAGGACCTGGATCTCTCGGTGGCCGGGGACATGGCCGGGCTGCTGGAGGCCATCCCCCAGAGGATGGCGGTCAGCAAGATAAAGCGCCACCCCCGGTTCAAGACGGCCACGATCATGCTCCAGAACGGCTGGCGCCTGGACCTGTCCAGCGCCAGGGTCGAGTACTACGAGCACCCAGGGGCCCTGCCGGTGGTCAGCCAGGCCTCCATCCAGCTCGACCTCCAGAGGCGGGACTTTACCATAAACGCCTTGGCCATCAGCCTGAACGCCGACGACTTCGGCCGCCTGTTCGACTTCTACCGCGGCTTCCAGGACATCAAGGAGGGCCTCGTCAGGACCCTCCACAGCCTGAGCATCATCGAGGATCCCACCCGGGCCTTCAGGGCGGCCAGGTTCGCCGCCAGGCTCGGCTTCAGGATAAGCAAGATGACCCTGGGCCTCATCGAGAACGCCGTCAGGGGCGGTTTTCTCCGCAACACCCATCCCAGGAGGCTTCTGGCCGAGCTGAGGCTCGCCTTCGAGGAGGTGGAGGCCTTCAAGGCCATCGAGGCCGTCGACAGTCTTGGGCTCCTTTCCTCGATACACCCTGGCCTCAGGCTGACTCCCCGCTCAAGGGCCCTGATCCGCCAGGTCGAGCGGGTCAGGGACTGGTTCTTCCTGACCTTTGGCCGCGAGGAGACCCCTTTCTGGCTGGTCTATTTTCTGGCCCTGACCGAACCCTTGTCCCAGGAGGACCTGGAGCGGCTGGGCGACGATCTGGACACCAACCGCAAGGAGGCCGGAATCCTCATAGCCGAGCGGCCCAGGCTCATGCGCGTCCTGGCCAAGAACCGCCGCCGCGAGGGCGGCCGGGAACCCAGGCCCAGCGAGATCGACGCGCTGTTCTCGCCCTTCAGCTGGCCGGCCATCCTCTTCCTGATGGCCAAGGGCGGCGGGGAGATACTGGATCGGGCGGGGGCGGCCTACCTGGCCGTCTACCGGCGGGTCTCGCCCATCTGCGGCGGGGACGACCTGCTGGCCCTTGGCCTGAGGCCGGGCCCCACGGTCCAGAAGGCCCTGTCGGCCCTGAGGCTGGCCCGCCTGGACGGGGAAGTCACCACGGTCGAGGACGAGAAGGCCTTTGCCCGCCGCTTCCTCTCCGAGGAAGGCGATCCCGCGGCCCTGGGGACGGAATGCCAGGATCCCCCTGGTCCCCAGGGGGCCTTCCCGGAAAGGCTTGGCTAGGGATCGGGGACGAGGTAGGACGGGTTCCAGCCTGGCCGGATAAAGGCCGGCGACGGGGGACGGAACCCCACGGCCTCGGCCCATTCCGCTCCCTTACTCCTGGGCCGCCCCCCAGAGGATCGGCATTCCCCGGGGCCTTTGGGGAGGCTGGCTGGCGCCGGGCCCGCCGCGGGTTTTCCGGATGAAATCGCCGCCCGTGTTCGGGACGCAGAGGACGGCGAGACTAAGGAAACTGGGACGGGATCGCCTTGCGCGGCCAGGCCGGGTCCCCCCAAAAACGCATGAAAACCCGTCTTGTCGCAGCCTGGACGCCCAAAAGGGATACCATTGACCTGGTGTCCCTTTTTGGCTGGTTCTCGTCCGTCCCTCGCCCTGTTTTTGCGGAGGGACGAAAGGGCGCCAATGCGAGGAGGCCGGCATCCCCAGGGCCGATCGGCCCTGGCCCATGGGGGCCCAGGCCAAAAAACCCCGCCGCTGGGGCCGGGCAGGGGCAAACCGAGATGGGGCTGGCTGCCCGTCTGCCGGCTGGTCTCGGCCCTTCCGCGGTGGGTCCGTTGGCCCCACGGCCCAGAAGGCCCTCGCGCCCTGAGGCCGTCCCGCCTGGACGGGGAGGGCTCCACGATCCAGGACTGGAAGAGGCCTTTGCCCGTCGATTCCTTCCGGAACCAGGCGGCCACGGGCACCGGTCTCGCGTGAGGCAGGGAGTCACCTGGCCCCAGTGGAACTCCCGGGACAGCCTTGGCCAGGGGGCGAGGCAAGGCCCTGGTTCCTGTCGGGCGGAAAAAGGCCGGCGGCGGGGCTAAAACCCCTTGGCGCCGGCCCTCGTCGGTCCCTTCGTCCAGCGGCCGCCCTCAGGGGACCAGCATCCCCCGGAGGATACCCAGGAGCCTCCCAGCCTCCAGCCCCTGGCCGATGAGGACCAGGCGGGTTCCTTCCAGCCCCTTCAGCGGATTCCCGTAGGAGGCCCGGCCCCTGGCCCAGTCGAAATAGAACTGGCCACCAGTGAGGCTCAGCTGGCCCTTCATGCGCTCTATGCCCGGCCCCTCCCTCTCGAGGAAATCCTCCCAGAGCCTCCCGTCGAACGGCTGGCCGCTCTCGAAGTCCAGGGAGCGGTACCCCTCCAGGGCCAAGGGGGCCTGCGTATCCCCAGGGCGGGCCGCTTCCCGTGGGGCCGGCTGGTCGAAGAATAGGCCCGGCCCGATTTGCCCGAAGGAGGTGGCCACCACGTCCACCGCCGGCAGAAGGGCGGAGATCTCCCGCGAGATGGCCTCGGTCCTGTCCCTGGCCAGTTCCTCGGTCTTGTTCAGGACCAGCAGGTCGGCCGCCCCTAGGCTCTGCCAGAAGAAGTCCCCCATGGCCTCCCTGGCCTCCCAGATCTCGGCCTCGACCACCAGGATGGTCTTGACCGCGCCGACTCCCTCCACGTAACGGCCGATTAGCTCCGAGACCCTGCGGGGATTGGCCAGGCCGCTGGCCTCCATGATGATTCTCCTGGGCCTGGACTCGGCGATGAGCCTCCGCAGGAGATCGACCATGTCCACCTGGAGGGAGCAGCAGACGCAGCCGTTGTTGAGCTGGAAGACCGGGACCCCGGACATGTCGACCAGCCGTCCGTCCAGGCCCAGGCGGGCGGCCTCGTTGACGATGGCCAGCGTGCCGGACAGATCTCCCCCGCCGGCGAGAACGTGCCTGAGGGTCGTGGTCTTGCCGGCGCCCAGCAGGCCGGCCACGATGAAGATGTCGGTCCCCATACCGTTCGCCCTCCCGCCGGCTCAGGCCGAGTGGGCGGCCCGCATCATGGCCTCGACGTTTTCCCTCCTGGCGTTGAAGGGGATGTCGCAGCCGGAGGAGACCATGTAGCCCCGGCCGCCGAACTCGTCGATGAGGCCCCTGGTGTAGTCGAAGACCTCCCTGGGCGAGGAGAAGGCCAGCATGGCCGCCGGCACGTCGCCCAGGATGGCCATGTGGTCCTCCATGGCCACCCGGGCCTTGTGGATGTCGGTGGCCCCGTCGGGCGACATGATGCACTTGTGCCTGGGAAGCTCCCTGAAGTAGTCGAGGCTGTTGGTCCAGTCGGCGTCCAGGTGGAGGACGGGGATGACGCCCTCCTCGACCACCATCTCCACCGTGGCCTTGAGGTAGGGCCAGACGAAGCGCTCCCACATGGCCGGGCTCATCAGGCTGCTGGCCCCTCTCCAGCCGCCCACCCAGCAGCCGATGGGCCTTATGTTCCTCAAGACCTGCCTGTTGGCCTCCAGGACCTCGGGGGAGCTGACCTTCAGGACCTCGTCCAGCAGATCGGGCTTCTTTATCATGTCCAGCATCAGCTTTATGAGGGATCGGCCCCCGCACAGGTTCTCGAAGGGGATGGTCACGATCATGGGGACCAGGGGCACGATGCCCGCGTCGATGAATTTCTGGATCGACGGTACGGTCGCGGCCAGGGTGTCGACGACCTGCGAGGCCGGGTCGCCCAGCTTTTCCCTGGTGAACTTGGCCAGCCACTTGAGGTACCCACCGCTGATTATCTCCCTGTAGTCGTCATGGGTGACCAGCTCGGCCTCCTCCACCTGCCAGAGCTCGTCGTCGGGCAGGTCCACGCCCGGGATCCTGGTGTTGGAGAGCCACAGGAGCTTGGTGAGCCTGGGATCGAAGACGACGCACTGGACCCCGTCGAGGACGGGGTCCAGCGACTGCCAGCACTTGAGGTGGAAGTCGGCCGTCTCCGGGGCCCTGGCGCAGTACTCGGCCAGCTTCATCCCCAGGGGGCGGCTGCACCAGGCGTTGGCCGTGGGCATGACCGGGGGGCGGTCGGTCTTCTCGAAGCGCATGGTCCTTTTGATGCGCTCAAGGTTCTCCTCGTACAGTTTCGAGGCGTCCATGTTCAGTCTCCTTTGGGGCTCCGCCCGGAAGGGCGGGCCTGGCCCGGCCCGGGGCAAAAGGGTTCCGGGCGGTAGGGTCGGTTGAGGGATGGGGCCCAAGCTTGGCGTGGTGTCTTGATGGTTCCGACCATAGCAAATATATATATAAATGTCAAGAAACAGCTTTCTTGTGATCATGATAAATATATATCAATTTTCAGGCTTGAAAAATATCGCCGCATTTTATATAAATAAATTGGCCGTCCCCGGCGGAAGACGATCCCCATGAATTGGCCGCCCGTGGGGCACTGGCCTTTTTGGAAGGCCAGGCACCTAGCCAAGGCACCCGGCCATGGGCCCCGGTCATTCCCTCGGCCAGGCCAGGGGGCTTTTCGGCCGATGTCCCAGGCCAACCGCCCCTGCCGGAGGTGGGGCAGCGAAGGCCAGGGCTGGCCGGGGAAACACGTCGCCATCGGGTCTGAGGGCGACCCTGGATGGCCCGTCGACCCCGACGGCCAGTAGCATGGGGATGTTCCAGCGGACGCGCTTGGGCGCGGGCGTTTTCCCCAGGGGAAGGGTGGCGCCCGGCTGGAAACATGGAGGCGAACACGTCGCCGGGTGTCCCCCTGGGCGCTGCCTCCCTTGAGAATCTGACGGACCCGGGGCCAATCGCTGCCCTGCGCGGAAAACCGTCGTCGGCTGCGAAGGAGTTACGGCCATGAGTTCTCGATTTGCCATGCCTCCCGCCGGGGAGGGGATGGCCATCCCTCCCCGGGCCAAGGCCCACCTTTTCCTGGCCGGAAGATGATGAAGGCGCCAGACGGGGATCCCGGGGCGGGCCAGGGCCGGGGGCACAGGCGCCCGGCCGGCGATCCGGCCTATCTGCGCCTGGCCGACTCAATCCGGCAGAGTATCCTGGACGGGGTCTTCAGGCCGGGCGAGAGGATTCCCACCGAGACCGTCCTGGCCAGGGAAAGGGGCCTGTCCATCCTGACGGTCAGGCAGGCCTTGGGCCTTCTGGTCGACGAGGGCCTCCTGGAGAGGTTCATCGGCCGGGGGACCTACGTCCGGGAACTCAACTGGCGGAGGGCCAGCTTCAGCATAGAGGGCCTGGTCCAGGAGGTGGGCAGGCCGGAGACCAGGGTCCGGGTCATCCGCACCGAGGTGCGCCACGCCTCGCCCGAGCAGGCCGAGGCCTTCGGCCTCAAGCTGGGGGATTCCCTGATTTACATCAAAAGGACCATCAATACCCCGAAAAATGCCATCATGATCCAGGAAAGCTGCCTCAAGCCGGACATAAGGCGGCCAATCATGGAGGCCGAGCTGGAGGCCACCTACGTGAGCGGCCTCTTTTCCGGCGAGGGCGGTGGGCTCATAAAGTCGGCCAGCCTCTCGGTGGAGCCGGAAATCCTGTCCGAGGAAGACGCCAGGCTCCTCCGCAGGCCGGCCGGGACGGCCGTCTTCAGGCTGGACTACGTTTTTTTCGATTCCCGCTCCGAGGCCCTGGCCATCGGCTTCTTCTCCATCCCCAAGGATTTCTTCAAGCTGGCCTCGACGATTGGGGTCAAGCAGTGAGCCGGGGCCGCGCCCCTGGGGAGGACAGCCCGCAGGGCACGGACGTCCGGCCGGGAGGCCTGGCCAGCGCCGCCGCCATGGGAAAGGGGACCCCGATGTCCGCTAGCGACCTGGCCGGGCTTGACCGGCTTTACCTCCATATCGTGGCCCTGAGGGAGGTGGCCGCCCTGAAGGAGGTGGCCGACCTTCTGGTGGACGGGGTCGAGCCCATGGCCATCATGGACTGCTTCCACAGGGGCCTGACCGAGATAGGCCGTCTCTTCCAGATCAAGGAATACTACATGACCGCGCTGGTGCTGGCCGGGGATCTCATGAGCCAGTCCATGAGGCTGGTGATGCCCAGGCTCGCCAAGATGGAGAAGGCCGAGAAGCAGGGGCTGGTGCTGGTGGCCACCATCGAGGGGGACATCCACGAGCTGGGCAAGAGCCTGGCCGGCTATCTCCTGACCGCCAGCGGCTTCGAGGTGGTGGATCTGGGCGTGGACGTCCCCCCCAGGGTCATCCTGGCCGAGACGCTGCGCCTCGTCCCCGACGTGGTCGGGGTCTCCCTTCTCCTGACCACCTGCGTGCCCACGGTCAGGCGCCTGTCCGGCCTGATTGACGAGACGTTCGCCGGCCAGGCGGACCGCCCCCTGCTCCTGGCCGGCTGCGGCTTCAACATCCCCAAGGGGCCGGACGAGCGGGGGGGCGGGCTGACCGACTTGACCGGGCTTCTGGGGGTCGACATGGTGGTGGCCGACGCCTACGATACCGTGCGGATTTGCCTGGAGAGGATGGGGTCAAGGAAAAGGAAATAAGCCCAACTCGCTATACCAGTATGATAAAAATAATTCCTGAAATCCATAGCTTAGACAAAAATAACGGCCAATGGGTCGGTGCTTTTTTGTCTTTTTCGTAGCCAAAAGGCTCGACATGGCCAAAGGCACCCGTTATCACGATATCTGCAAATCGTTGGTGTCTTTTGCCTTATCATCGCGAGATTTTCATTTGCAATTCTTCGGCCTATGTCGAATTGCCTCTTCCCCAAGCAGTCACAGGGGGGAATGTTCCTCTGGCCTGATTTATCTTGGCTTAGGCATAATGGCCATTATTACTCTCATGATATATGCCCAAACCTCTTGGGCCGCCTACCTGGCGAAGTGGTCCAGCCCCGAGACTCTGGAAGCGGGGGCCATGTCCGGAGCTATTTTTGAAACCTGGGTGATGGTGGAACTTTGAAAGGATGGTTGGTTAATGGCTCGCGGCCGCCATTTTATTGCTACCGCGATAAAGATCGGAAAGAAATCGGCCTCTTGATAATTCAGGACGGCACGGCCTACCCCCTGGAGTGCATAAAGACCGCTTCGCCGGATAAAAACGACGTGCGCCATTCTCAAGTGCTGGAGAAGACGAAAATACCCGTAGGCCTCGGCGGCGTGATCTGCCTGGCGACCCAGGCTTTGCCGCTTACGGAAAAAGCCTGGAGCATCCCCGCCGGTTGGATATAATGGAGGCAAACATTGGAAACAGGGCAAACGCCATCCCGACACGGCGGACAGGCCTATTTGAAGGTCATTGAAAAGAGGCCCGATTTGGTGCGCGACATTCTGGCCGAGCAAAGGCTTGTTGGGGAAACGTCATGATCGATCGCCGAGCGATTGAAATATGCCACCGCAAGGGTTTGGGACAATGTCGCCGTTGGCGCAGGCATGCGGGCGACCCAATTCGCACGCTTCAACTGACCGCGCGCGAAATTGGCCGGGCCGGCGCGACCCGGGTGCCATGTTCCTGCTTTATGCGCGGCAATCCCCGCCGCCACTTCAAAGGACTGGAGAAATTAACCATCCAGGAGCGCAAGGCCTTCTTGCCCGAGGAATGATCACGCGAGGTAGGACGGCCAACGGCGTCTTGCGCCCAAGTGGACCCTGAAAATTCGTTGGAGCGTGGAATAATTGTCAGGCAAGCCTTCATATGAACCACCCGTCGCCATCACCCCGGCCATTCTAGGGCTGGTGGCCGACATCAGCGTGAAGGCGGATCGTCTGTCCGTCAGGGGCGAGAGCGCTCTCGACTTGCGTCTGCGCCGCATCAGCCAAGTGCGGAGTATCAAGGGCTCTCTGGCCATTGAAGGCAACACCCTGGGCGAGGAGGCCATCACCGCCGTTCTGGACGGGAAGCGCGTCGTCGCCCCCCTTCGCGAAATTCAAGAAGTGCGCAACGCCATTGCCGCTTACGACGTTTTTGAAAAATGGACGCCCCACGATGAGACGGATTTGCTGAAGGCCCACGGACTGCTGATGGCCGGCCTCATCGACGACGCCGGGCTTTACCGCCGAGGCGGGGTCGGGGTTATCGCAGGTTCGCAAGTTTTACATCTGGCCCCACCAGCCAAACGCGTGCCCCTTTTGATGGGCGACCTTTTGGACTGGCTGAGCCGTACCTGGCTACACCCGTTGGTGGCCGGATCGGTCTTCCATTATGAATTTGAATTCATCCACCCCTTCACCGACGGCAACGGCCGCTTGGGGCGCTTGTGGCAAACCTTGATTCTATGCCGCTGGAATCCCTGCTTCGTCCGCATCCCGGTGGAAAGCATCGTCCACGCCCATCAAGAGGAATACTACCAAGCTCTGCGCGAAGCCACCAACGCGGCCGACTCGGCCCCCTTCGTCGAGTTCATGCTGGCCATGATCCTTGAGGCCTTGGAAAGCGCGGCCAGCCCTCAAGTCGCCCCACAAGTCAGCCCCCAAGTGAAACGGTTGCTGGAAGTGCTCAGTGGCGAAATGTCCGGTCGGGAGATTATGGAGGCTTTGGGCCTGACCGACAGGAAGTCGTTCCGCCAGCGGTATCTAGCTCCCGCCCTGGACGCCGGGCTGGTCGAAATGACCATCCCCGATAAACCTAACAGCCATTTACAGAGATATCGTCTGGCCGGTACATGATATGGCGAAGTCCTGGGGCAGGAATCTCTCTTCCTGGTTTTGAGAGCCCAATACCGGCCAGAGAGAGACTGCCTTGGGGTCCATGGAAAATGATTTTAACAAGAAGCGGGGTGGACACGGCTGAATAAAACGGCTCCTCAATAATGCCCTTTCAAGCTGATGCCATCAAGAGCCCCACCCGGCATTGGCCTGGATGGGTGTCGATCTCGCCAGCCATATATGATGCTGGCGCAAAAAGCCTGCTCTGTCGGGATCTGCCAAAATAAAACATTGATAATAGGTATTAAACCTGGTCGTTTTCAGGCTATCCAGGGGTTTTTACATGTGCATCAACTTTGGTGCCTATGTAAAAGACCCTGAAAGGCCCGAAAACGAACGGGTATTAGGTATCCATTCCTGAAGGTTTCATTTCAGCGGGTCTCAAAAAAGCAGGCTATTTACATCAGCATCACTATGTGGCCGTCAGCAACCCACCACGTGTATGGTCTTGCCCTCGTGGTCAATGGTCTCCCAGGACAGTTTCTTGTCCCATGGTTTCCCGAAATCCTTGTCGAAGACGACCAGCCAGCCCTCGGTGGCCCCGCATTTGTCCATGTAGCCGGACAATTGCTTGATGCTTCTGGCACGGGATTTGACGCCCTTGATCTTCACCTCCACTGGATAGCGGTGGCCCTTGTAGCTCACGCATATGTCCGCCCTGGTCCGTCCCAGGGCGTATTCCCTTTGTAGGCCGGCTCCCCCGTTAAGGACCCTCTGCAGGAAGGCGTACAGGACCAGGTGGGCCAGGGCCTCATTGGCCTGGTCGGTCAGGGTCTTCTTGATGTCGTCGAAAAGATCCCGCCAGATGGCGTTGTTGTCAACTGTGACGCCGGCCTTTTCCAGGGCTTTGCCTATGCTGGCGACCAGCGAGCTTTCCTTGGCGTATTTATTGGCCATATTGGTGCTGTTTTCTCGCCAGTATATCTGGAAGGCCTTGAGAAGGCCGTCCAGGTCCAGGCGCGACCCTTCCATCCATTTTTGGCCAAACCCGTCAGGCAGGCCGGTATCCAGTCCTGTGGTCAGCAGCCTGAGGATCACCTCCTGGTAGATGGGGTTGGCCGGCCTGTCGCCAAGCCCCCCGTCCCGGCCTTTTTTTAGGAGCCCCAGGTCGATGGCGTATTGGCGGTCGTCCCTGGAAATCTCTGCCGGGTAAGACCCGGCCCCGACCAGGACCGCCTCCATTACCCTTCTTACCCTGGGCTCGTCCAGACGCGCCGCGAGCGAGTCGAAATGGGTGTCGTTCCGCAGGATCAGGTTATTGGCTGCCTGATCGATGTCTGTTCCAGTGACGGTCGTGGAAAAGTCGTTCCCAAGCAGCTCCGCCACGGCCTCGTCGGCCAGGGCGCAGACCAGCCAGGGCTGGCCCTCCGTCCAGTACCAGGCCCGGTCGATGGCCGCTGGCTCGAAGATCTGCCCCGTCTCCGACGTGTGCTGGCCGTAAAGGGCCTTGATCTCATCACGGGTGAAATTTGCCAGGGTGAGCGACTTCTTTTTTATGTTGAACGGGCTGGCCAGGCCCCTTGACTCGGAGTCTGGCCTCACCTGGGCGATGTAGTCCCTGATGTCCCTCAAGCCAATCAGGGCGAGTGATCTCGGGAACTTGGCGGCCAATGGGTTTCTCTCGTTATAGCCCTGACGTATTTGCCTCAGGAAAGGAACGAGCGGCCCTGGGGCCAGGCAGTCGGCCTCATCGAAAAAAACGACCAGATCCCTGTCCATGTTGACGCTTATGTAATTCAGCATCTTGTTTATTTTGATTGAAAAATCGGATCGCGGCAACGAGTCGTCAGGAAAGGATATTCTGACAAAGTCATCGATTCCGGATCTTTTCAATGATAGATTTATCTGGTTTATTATTGACGTCATGGCCGTCTCTATGTCGGTGACGCCATCCAGGGCCTCAAGAGAGCAATAAAGGGCACGATATTTGCCGTCCTCGTTGATTTTATCCCTCAGGGCTCTCAGATACGTGGTCTTCCCTGACTGGCGCGGGGCATGGAGGACGAAGTACAGCTTCTTCGCGATTAATGCGTCCACCCCGCCAACTCGCGGCAGAGCCGGCAGCATGTAGTGCTCGGACGGGTCGCAGGTCCCGTTGGTGTTGAAGAATCTCATGGTCTCTCCAGAGTCGGCATGCGGATTTTTGTATTTGTCGAGTCATTTGCCAGCCCGTAGTCCATTGGGCTGATTCCACGGCCACGACTTGATAATACTTCAAAAAAAGGAACCAATTTCGTTGTCAGGTAAAACCAATTTGCCACCTCATCTATTTAACCCAAAAAACAATACCGCAATAATATACCATTTTTGAGCTTTTATGACACCTGTAACCAATGGCCGAAAGCTCTAGGAAACAAACTCTAAACTCAACTCTAGGGAAACTCACACTCTCAACTCTAGACTCTAGGGGACTCTAGAATTTCATTGACTGCCAGGCGGAAAGCGGCTATATTGAGCAGTTTGGTGGCCTTCAGATTTTCCTGCCTGATGCCGGGCGGGATCCGGAAAGGCCCCTGGAGGGCGCCCGGCGGTCACTGGGCCTGGCAACGCGTCTTGGACTTAGGCCCGGAGCCGGTCCGGCCCAAATTTCGTGGCTGGCGGCCCTTGACCCGACAGTGGCCCGGCCGGGGGATGTCCCATGTTTTGGCCCCGTGCATTGAAGGCCGGCGGATGTTTTTTAACTGGCTTGCGACCACATTTCACCCCGACACGGGAAAGAGGTTTGTTTTTGGTGCTAAATGAGAGTCTTTAACTTCAATGGCGGCCCGGCCGTCCTCCCCCAGCCGGTCCTGGAACAGGTCGCCGCCGAGATGCTCGACTGGCAGGGCACGGGCATGTCCATTCTGGAAAATAGCCACCGCTCGAAGGAGGTGGCGGCCATGGCCACGGAGACCCAGGAACTCCTCAGGTCGCTGCTGGGCCTGGGCCAGGAGTGGGCGGTCCTCTTCTGCCAGGGCGGGGCCAGCCTCCAGTTTGCCATGCTGCCGCTGAACTTTGCCCCTGACCGGGCCGTCTGCGACTATATCAACACGGGGCTGTGGGCCACCAAGGCCTTCCAGGAGGCCAAGATCTGCGGGGCCTCCCCCCATCTGGCCGCCTCGAGCCAGGACGACGACTTCACCCATATCCCGTCGGAATTCTCGTTCTCCGACAAGCCCAGGTACGTCTACCTCTGCTCCAACAACACGGTCCGGGGGACCAGGTGGCCCTCGTTTCCCGCGGACGCGCCGGCCACCCTGGTCGGGGACTTCTCCTCCGAGTTCCTGTCGCGGCCCCTGGATCTGCGGAATTTCTCCCTGGTCTTCGCCGGGGCCCAGAAAAACGTGGCCCCGGCCGGCCTGACCATCGTCCTCATACGCCGGGAGTTCGCCGAGACGGCGGCCAAGGGCGTCCCCCACATGCTCGACTACCGGACCTATCTGGAGAACGACAGCATGTACAATACCCCGCCGGTCTTCGCCATCTACGTGGCCGGCCTGGTCTTCAGGTGGCTGCGCGACCAGGTCGGCGGCCTGGCCGGCATGGAGGCCCTCAACAGGGCCAAGGCCGACCGGCTCTACGGCTTCATCGACGGGAGCGGCGGCTTCTACAGGGGCACAGCCAGGGCCGACAGCCGCTCGCCCATGAACGTGACCTACCGCCTGGCCAGTGAGGCGCTGGAGAAGCCCTTCCTCGAGGGGGCCAGGGGGGAAGGCCTGGTCGGCCTGGGCGGCCACCGCAGCGTGGGCGGGGTGCGGGCCTCCCTCTACAACGCCCTTGGCCTCGAGGCGGTCGAGGCCCTGGTCGGCTACATGGGGCATTTCATGGCCAAGAACGGCTGAGGGTCCGCCCCGGCGGGGCGGGCCGGAGGCCAGGAACCAGACTCCGAGGAGGATTCCGGCATGGCGAGCAAGATCCTGATAAGCGACAAGATAGAGTCGGTCTGCCCGGATCGCCTCAGGGAGGCCGGCTTCGAGGTGGACGAGAAAAGCGGCCTGACGCCCCAGGGGCTGGAGGCCATCATCGGCGGCTACCATGGCCTGGTCGTCCGCAGCGCCACCTCGGTCACGGCCGGGGTCCTGGAGAGGGGGGCCCAGGGTAACCTGAGGATAGTCGGGCGGGCCGGGGCCGGCCTGGACAACATCGACCTGCCGGCCGCCGAGAGGCTGGGCATAAAGGTGGTCAACACCCCAGGCCTCAACGCCAACGCCGTGGCCGAGCTGACCGTGGCCCTGATGATCGTCCTGGCCCGCAACCTCTGGCCGGCCATGGAGTCCATCAAGGCCGGGCGCTGGGAGAAGAAGGGCCTGTCCGGGCACGAGATCGCCGGCAAGACCGTCGGCCTCCTGGGCATCGGGGCCGTCGGCCGCCTGGTGGCCGCCAAGGCCGGGGCGCTGGGGCTCAGGGTGCTGGCCCACGACCCGATCCTGGACCCGGAGGCCATAGGGGCCGCCGGGGCCGAGCCCGTGGGCTTCGACGACCTGTTCCGGCGCTCGGACTTCGTCTCGCTCCATCTCCCCAAGACCAGGGAGACCGCCAACATCGTGGGCCCCAGGGCCCTCTCGCTCATGAGGCCCGGCGCCTTCATCGTCAACTGCGCCCGGGGGGGGCTGGTTGACGAGGAGGCCCTGCTGGCGGCCCTCGGGGAAGGGCGCCTGGCCGGGGCGGCCACCGACGTGTTCGCCAAGGAGCCCCCGGATCCCTCTCCCCTGATGGCCTTGCCCAATTTCGTGGCCGTCCCCCATCTGGGCGCCTCCACCGAGGAGGCCCAGCTGGCCGTGGCCGAGAAGGTGGCCCTCCTCCTCATCGCCCACCTGAAGGACCCGGCCGGGGCCGGGACGGCCAGGGAGAAGTGACCCAGGTCCTCTCAGCCTGTCTCGTCTTGGCGGCCCTTTTAGGCGCCCCTGGCCTAGGGCCGCCCAGGCCCGTCTTTGACCCCGTCCCGGGACCCGTCCTTTCCCCCGCCGCCCCTCCCGAGGCCCCCGGGCCCAGATACCCCACCATCCATGCCAGGCGCTCCGAGGTCTACGACCGGGCGGTCCTGTTCATCAGCCAGGAGAGATTCGCCGAGGCCCTGGCCCTCATCCGCAAGCAGCCCAGGGATATCCGCGAGTGGCCCGGCGTCCGGGTCCTGGAGGCTGGCCTGTTGTCCGTCTCCAGGCCGGCCGAGGCCCTGGACATCTACTACAGGATAATCAACCAGAAGGTCAGGGACCGCCATTGGGCCAGGGCCATGGCCGGCTACCGGCTGGTCCTCGGGAGGCTCTCCTCCGGGGGCGACTACGGGGCCAGGGCCAGGCTCATCCGCTCCCTGGGCCTTGAGTGGCGCAACGACGAGGCCCGGGCCATCCTGGAGGCCACCCTCCAGGAGTCGGGCCTGCCGGGGGAGATCCGGGACGAGCTTTTGGCCTTCAGGGCCGTCCTGGCCCTGAGGGTGGGCGATTTCGCCACCGCCGGGGACTTCTGGCGGGGCAGGAGGGATCAGGCCTCCCTGCGCTGGCTGTCGACCCTGAGGCTCAGGGAGGGCAAGTTCACCGAGGCCGCCGAGGCCAGGATGCGGGTGGCCGGGACGGCCAAGGGCGCCCAGAGGCTGAGGGAGCTCGACCGGGCCCTGGACATCATGGCCAAGGGGGGGCTGAGCGTCCAGGCCGAGGAGCTTCTGGACAAGAACAAGGATTTGAAGAGGAAGGCCCCTGACTGGAACTACCGCCTGGGGCTGGCCAACCTTCTGGACGGCAAGCCGGAAAAGGCCCTGGGGTTCTTCGAGGCCGAGGCGGCCAGGAAGGGCGGCCGGGCCAAGCCCAGCCTGTACTTCAGGGCCCGGGCCCTGGAGATGCTGGAGAGGCCCGCCGAGGCCCTGGAGGCCTACCGCCTGTGCGCCGCCGGGCCCATGGGCTACTACAGGCTCCTTGCCGAGGGGAGGCTGGCCAGCCTCTCCGGCCTCAAGGGCCGGTTGGCCCTGGCCGAGCCCATGGCCTCCCTGATGAGCGACACCCTCGATGACCGCGACACCATGGGCTATTTCCTCTGGCTCTCCGAGCGGCTGCCCTGGCCCTGGCCCGAGCTCGGCGCGGACGCTCCGGCGCGCCAGCTGGCCCCGCAGCCCCTCGACCGGGCCCGGCTGGCGGTAGACCACTACCTGGCCCAGGGCGACCTCAGGGCCGCCTACGGCGAGCTGGCGGCCGTGGGCGAGGCCATCGTCCCCTTCCGGAAGGCCGAAGGCGACGCCGCGGGATCCCGCTACGTTCTGCTGGCCGCCCAGGCCGGGGACTACCGCCTGGCCGTCGCCCTGATGAACAGGATGGGGCCCCCGGCCTCCTCCGGCGGCTCCCGCTGGAGCCACCCCCTGGTCTACGGCCGGCCGGTCATGAGGGCCTGGCGCGCGCATGGCCTGAGCCCCCAGCTGGTCTTGTCGGTCATAAGGACGGAAAGCGCCTTCCAGGCCGAGGTGGTCTCCTCCTCGAACGCCAGGGGCCTTATGCAGATCCTGCCCTCCACCGCCATGAGGATAGCCGCCCTCGAGGGCGACGGGGTCCCGAGGGAGGAGGACCTCTTCGACCCGGAGCTGAACATCCGCTACGGGACGGCCTACCTCTCCCGCCTGATCGGGGCCTTCGGCAACCAGCCCCTGGCCCTGGCCGCCTACAATGGCGGCCCCTTCAACGTCAAGGCCTACATGGAGGCCCTGCCCCAGAGGCCCCTGGACCTGTTCATCGAGACCCTCCCCTTCGCCGAGAGCGCCAACTACGTCATGCGGGTGACCGAGAGCCTGGCCCTCTACGAGTCGGCCTACCTGGGCCGGTACGGCCTGGCCGACCTCACCGGGCCGGTCGGCCTGCCGAGGGGGGAGCCCCCGGGATTCTGAGCGGCCGGGGACCGGTGGGCCAGGGGGAGATCCCGGCGGGGCCCCCAGGGACGAAAAAACCTTGCTATTTTGGAGTGTTGCGCCTATATTGGTGAAAGCCGTCCCCATAACCCCGCCGCCCCCCTTGGGGCCAGCGGCAGCCCTGCGGCCCACCGGCCCAGGCACCAAGGCGGGAAATGACCCCGTGGGCGGTCTTTCCACATCGGAGGAGAGAAGATGCACAAGTCCCAGCTGGTAAGCGCCTTGGCCGAGGAGCTGAGGGTTTCCCACCAAGAGTCGGAGAAGATTGTCAGGTCGTTTTTCAGCTCCATCGAGCGGGGCCTGGTCCAGGGGGAGAGGACCGAGATCAGGGGCCTGGGCTCCTTCAGCGTCAAGGAGTACCCCGGCTACACAGGGCGGAACCCCAAGACCGGCGCGGCCATAGACGTCCCGCCCAAGCGGCTGCCCTTTTTCAGGGTCGGCCGGGAGCTCAAGGCCGTCGTGGCCACCGACAGGAAGCCCATCAGGAAGTAGCCGTCCCTTCCCGGCCCCGTGGGATCAAGAAACCCGCCTGGGACCCATTTGGTTCCAGGCGGGTTTCTTTATTTAAGAGAGGGTACTTACGGTTGTTAGTTAGCGAATAGTCACGGAAAGGACAATAAGGGCCCACGGGCGACAGGCCAAAATGACGGCACCGGGCCCGGACCAGGGCCAAGCCGGCGGTCCGGGCCCGGGAAGGAGGAGGGGGCTACTCCTCGGCCCCGTTGGCCACGCCCAGGCCCCCGTCGGGCTTGAGGGCGGACTCGTGGGGATCGCTGAGGTTGGTCTTCCGCCTGAGGGTCTCCGAGGCCTTGAAGCTCACGACCTTCCTGGCCTTGAGCTTGATTTCCTCCATGGTGTGGGGGTTGCGGCCCAGGCGGGCGCCCTTGTGGAGGACCTTGAACTTGCCAAAGCCGGAGATCAGGATGTCCTCGCCGTTGCTGAGGGCCTTGAACATGATGCCCAGCAGCTTCTGCATGGCCTTCTTGGAGTCGGACCGGCTCCAGCCCGTCTCTTCCGTGATTTTCTTTATGATTGTTTCTTTGGTGACTGTCATCGTACCCTGCTTTCAAAATTAAAGTTGACTAACATAGCCGAGGGGGCGGCCTCCCCGGTGGAGTGGCGGCCGCCCGAAAGGCCCCGGGGGTCGGCCGTCAGGCCCGACCCCCGGCTAGCGGCCGGGCGGGCCTGCCCCCAGGACCTGGATGGAGGACGGACATGCGGTCCGCCAGGCCCTGCCCCCTGAAGAAAGGCGCCTCTTTCTCTGGCTGGTCCCGCGGGCCGGGACGAGGCGGGGGCACAATAATGGAATGGGCAACTGTACAGCTGGCTAGGCCAGGAAAACTGGCCGCTAGTCAGCCAAAATCATTATGGAAAATCGATCAGGATCAGGGGATTCCGAAATTTTTTGATATGTTACCACTTGCAACCTTTCAACTCAAGAGAATTTTTAGCAAAATCAAAAAAAATGATCTATTTTCGGTTAGACCCCCAATCTGACTTAAAATTTTCCGAACACCCGGTTTCGGCCCTCTCCCGAGATTTCCTAAAAAAGTTTATTAATTACTATTTTTTGTTTTATTGCGACCAAACTTATGGCTAAAAAATTATATAATAAATAATAAAATATTATAAAAGAATTATTTAGCTATTTTGATCAAGTTTTAATTTGATAATATTAGAATTGAGTCCAGCTATTTACTATAAATCTTAAAAGGCCGATGGCCAAGAAAAAATGCAAGTTTAATGCAAACCATGTATAACACATGGTAAATGCTAGTTGTTTTAGATTTTGCAATATTGCATTTTCGCCAACGCTTTTCCCATGGTCCATGCCGGGGTGTCCCGTTCAGGGCTGCGAACATCGCCGAGGGCACCGCGTTATTTTTCGCGTCCCAGCCATGCGGCGATTAATGCCAGACTATGCTTAATTATTGGCGATATGCCTTTGGGGAAAGGCCGGTCACATGTTGCGAAAATATTTTGTAAGTGTATACGCAAGCTTATGATATAGGTGACATGCCCAAGGGAGGGCGGAAGCCGGGAATTGGCCGCAAAAAAATGTCCAGTAATTTCGGGCATTAGTCCATGGTATTGGGTATTGGGTATATTTTTAATAAATTTTAGCCATTTATTATCATACACTAACGACTGGTAATTCGCGGGACCTCGGGGCCGGCCAGGATCCTAACGGCTGTCTGCCAGGCCGCGACGTCGGCCCGGCTTTGACCAAGAAAGGGGATAACCAGGTGATCTTCGGACGAAATTTTTGGGGCGGCTGGGGGACGGACAAGGGCTCGGTTTTGAAAATTGCCTATTCCATCCAAAATGAATAGAAAGGCTAGGACGTTAGGCCCCGCACCAGTTTAACTAACATTCGTTAGTCCAAAAAAATGCCCCAGCTGGGCCGTCGCCTTTTGGGCCGGCCTGGGACCCTGGCCGGCCGACCGGGCTGGCCTCAAGGGGCAGTCCGGCGGTCCCGGCCTTTGGCCCGCCTGGGCCTTGTGTCGAATATCAATTGTCGGTCTGATGAATGTCATAGTATTGTGTCAATGCATTATATATATAAAAATGAATACTAATTATGTAGATATAAGTATATTGTATATGCGGGATAAAGGCGAGAAATGACAGGCGATATCCTGGCCAGGCGTCCATCGGCCCGGGCGCGGGGCGCAAAAAGGCCCCATGGGGGCGACTCTCCCATGGGGCCGGCCGGACAGGCGCCTTGGGCTGGGGGCGGGGGATATCTCAGCGGCCGCCCGAGGCCGCCTTGGACTGGGTGAGGCGGATCATGTCGGCCACCTCGTAGGCGGCGTTGGCCTGGCTGACCTTCTTCTGTTCCTTGAGGATGTCGCCCAGGACCTTGTGGCTGGTAAAGCTCTTGGGGGCCAGGCGCGTGGCCAGCTGGGCCTCGGCCAGGGCGGCCATGTGGTTGCCCAGCCTCTGGTAGCAGAGGGCCATCCACATGTGTGGCTCGGCCATGTCGTGCTTGACGGAGATGAGGCGCTTCAGGAGGCTGACGGCCTCCTTGTAGCGGAACTCGTTGTAGAGGATCTTGACCTTGGTGATTATGAGCTCGCCATGGTATGGCCACTTGGAGAGGCCCCTGTTCAGCCACTCCATGGCCTCCGCCTGCTCGTGGATGCCGAAGAGGTACTTCATGAAGATGACGGTCTCGTGGTGGTCCGGGTCGGGCTTGAGGCCGATGGCCAGGGTATCGGCCAGGGCCTTGAGGTTCTGGGCCTCCTCGAACTGGCCCATGTCGTTTAGGAGCGAGGCCATGATGGCCCTGGGCCGTGGCTGGCGGGGGTGTTTGGCGGCCAGGGTCCTGTAAATCTCAAGGGCCTCCTCGAAGTGGCGGTTCTTGCGGTAGAAGTCGGCCAGCTTGTACCTGAGCTCCTCGTTCTCGGGATCTATGGCCACGACCTCCAGGAAGTAGCGCAGGGCCTCGGGGTATTGGCCCTGTTTCTGGTAGAGGTTGAAGAGGCGCCAGCGGATGCCGCTGTTGTCCGGGGAAAGGTTGGCCGCCTCCCGGAGGTGGTCCAGGCCCTCCCCCAGGCGGTTCTCCTTGATGCACAGCTCGCCGAAGGACATGAGGGCGTTGACGTCGGAGGGGTTGTCCTTGAGCCGGCCCATGAGGCGGCCCCAGCGGATAAGCCTCTCCCCCTCGGCCGAGCGGCCCAGCTTGATCTCCAGGTTGCCCTTGAGGATGTAGAACTCATGGTCCTCTGGGTGCTGGGCCAGGCCGGCCTCGTAGACCTGGTAGAGCTTCTTGCTGGCCCTGAGCTCGGCGTACAGCGAGCCCATGCGCTTGAAGAGATCGGAATTGTGCGGCGTGTAGAAGTGGGCGATTAGGACCGGCTCCAGGAGGGAGACGGCCATTTTGGCCTGCTTCCGGTCCAAGAGGGCCTTGGCCAGGGAACAGGCGGCGTCCAGATCGTCCCTGTTGTTGACCAGCCGCTCCAGGGAATCGGCGATGGTGAACTCGCGGTTGGCCTCCTCGGTCAGCCCCATCCTGAAGTAGACCCGGCCCAGGCCGTCGTAGGCGGCGATCGTCAGGGGCCTCAGGTAGAGGATGTCCCTGAACCACTTGATGGCGTCCGAGTAGCGGCCCTTGGCGGCCAGGCCCTGGGCCCGCCTGAGCATGCTCTCCGGCTTGCGCTGGAAGCCCATGGAGGCCATGATCATGTCGAAGATGTCCTCGATGGGGGGGATGCGCTTCCAGATCCTGGCGATCAGGCCCCAGGAGGAGGAAAGGGCCCTCACGAGGGCGTTGCCGCCCCTGGCCGGGGCGCCGCCGGGAGGGTTGAGGTCGAGGGCGGCCACCGAGTCGGCCCCGCTGTGGATGGTGGTGGCGTTCAACGCCAAATCAGGGCCCGGGCCGCCGCCGGCCGCCTCGGCCTGGCCCGGGGCCTCCGGCTCGTCGCGGCCGCCGAAGGTGTTGAGCCTCGAGGTGGCGGCCAGGGAAGGAATTTCCGGCTGCCCAAGGTCCAGATCCGGCGGCAGGCCCGTTCCCTGTGGGGCGGACGGGGCCCCCGCGGCCTCTTCCGGCGGCCCCTCCTCTGGCTGGGCGCGGGGCCCGTTGCTCGTCTGGTCCAGTATTTCTTCGCTCATGCTGGCCTCTTTGTTTCCCTTGGAAGCCCGCTGGCGGATGAAAAAATGGCCGCCTTGGCTTCACCAGGGCACATACTGCAATATGAAGGCCAAAAAATGGCCGCCTTGGCTCCCCCAGGGCGCATGTCGCGGCATCGCCCAGGCTGGAAAATGAAGGGCTTGTTGGCCTGCGCCCAGATAAGGGGTTTTTCGGGCATGGCGGCCACGGCATATAAGGCTATAAGGTATAAGGCTTGACAAACGCTCCTCGGATATACAAAATTATACAATGGGAGGTGCGCCATGCAGCAAATTAAAATCAGCGCCTGGGGCAACAGTCTCGGTCTCCGCATCCCTCGCGGCCTGGCCGACAGCTTTGGCATTCAGGCCGGAGACGTTTTGGAGTTGACCCCGGTCGAGGAAGGCCTGCTCATCAAGAAACCTTCGGGAAAGGCCTATCGGCTGGCCGACATTCTGGATTCTTTCGCTTCTTCCAAGGCCGCCACCGAGGTTGACTTCGGCGGGCCGAGGGGGGAAGAAATATGGTAGGCTCGCCGCCCCCTCGCCAGGGGCAACTGCTGAAGCTGGATTTAGACCCCACCCAGGGTCATGAACAAAAAGGCTATCGACCGGTGCTGGTTGTTTCGGCCACGCTTTTCAACAGCCATACCGGCTTTTGCTGGGTGGTGCCCATCACCACCCCCAAAAAGGGGCTACCGAACGAAATCAGACTGCCCGAAGGCTTGCCGGTTCACGGCACCCTCTTGTTGTCGCAATTGCGGTCCATAGACTGGCGGGCCAGACCGTTTTCAGTGGTCTGCGTGGTACCCGCTCTATTTCTGGAAGACACCAACGCCCGCCTGGCCAGCGTGCTGGTTGTGGAATAAACCGGCCGGGGCCATGTCAGCGACTCCGGCGCTCCCCGGCGGTCCCGGGGCCGAGGCCCCCATCGGCTTGCTTGTTTAGCTTATACCCGGTACCAAAACATTTGCCGTATATGCTTTTCCTTCAGTCCTGGTACTGACATAAAGTCCGTGGATGCCTCGCATTTCGTAATGGGCCACGACTTTCTAGGCTATATCCATGGCAAGGCGCGCCGATCCATGCAGACGTGCTCGGGCCGCAAGCGGTACAATGTCCCAGGAGCCCTGGACGTGGTGTCCAAGAAGGTCACGACGGTGACGAACGACGCCTACACTGCCGCGACCGAGGTATGCGGGCTTCTCAGGAAAATAGCCTCGGAGTATGGGGGAAAGGAAATCCACCTGGCACTTGACGACGCCAGGTACCCAAAATGCGCGATCGTGAAGGAACGTGCCGCCAAACTGAGCATCAGTCTGGAATACATTCCGCCCTACAGCCCCCTGACCTGAACCTGATCGAGAGGTTCCGGGAACATGTCAAGGGCAGGCTTCGGACAAAATACCATGAGGAATTCTCCGTGTCTCGCGAGACGATAGACCACATCGTGGGATGTTCCGACGGCAAGGACAAGAAGGCCGTGGGCAGCCTCATTGGCGACAAGGTATGGTTGTTTGACGATTTGGTGCCGATAAATTCCTCAACGTTTGTCAGCAAGAGGGTGTAAGGCAAGGCAGAATGATATGGCAAATGTTTTGGGTACCGAGTATATCCGAGGATCCACCGGCAGTACAAACCCCTGGACTACCAGACGGCCGCCGGCATGGAGGCCGTACTTGGCCGTATCCCGGAGAGCTGGCAATCAGTCGTCGGCGGCGAGTCCGGCGACCAGCCGCTGTCCGTTCGCCTCAATCAAGACAAGACCATTGAGGTCACGACCATCTTTCGGCAAGACGACAGGTTCGAGCTCGACCGTGCGGTGCTGTTCCATAAGATCGACGGGCGGTATTATCCGCTATTTTACTGTGACCACATGCTGTTCATCGAGAGGGATTGCTACGTGCGGAACGTGAAGAGACGCACGGTGGCCCAGCATTCCCTGGCCACGTTCTGCGGTTTCTGGCTTGGCACGGCCTTCAGGAACATCGGCCTCGAGGTCAAGGCGGGCAGCGTTGCGGCGTGACATGCGGGCAACCCACGTCTTCATGGCCATTGGCAGCCCGGCCCCTGGCGTGGGCCAGGCAGCCATCATCGGCGTCCCCGGAATCATGTTGACCTGTTTCGGGGATCTGGTATACTTTTGGTGAAGCCGCCCCCTGGCCCATGGGGAAAAAGGAGCCCTACATGCCGACGGTATTTGACGTGGCCAACTATTTCATCGTCATGACCAAATACGATTGCAAAGATGGCATGAACGATGACCTCATGACCCATCTCAAGCCCCCGAGACGGGAGGCACCGGCGAGCAGGCCCTTCCAAGGGAAGCGATTCTTGGTCGCCCGGCCCGGAGAAACATCGCCTGCCTGAGAATTGACCTCACCCATAGGGACCGCCTCCGTTTCTCCGGCGACAGGGGAGCCATAATTGATTTTCTGCATGATATGATGGGCAAATGATCGCGGCGCAGTTCCGACGTCCCCGGAATCATGTTGACCTTGCATGTGGATCTGGTATAATTTTCACAATGTAGATGTACCGCAATTAATGACAGACCTTCACTGGCAGAACGAAAGGTTTTAAAATGCGCCCGACAGAAACCGATGAGAGCAAAGAGGGCATCAAGTCCGTTATTACGCTGGCCAACATTGGCGAGCCTGTTTTGATACATGGCCCATCCAATAAATTCGTGATCATGACGGAAGATAATTATAATGAGTTGATGAGAGTAAAACATAATGCTGAATATCTCGACATGCTAAATGAATCAAAATTGCAGGCAAGAACTGGGAAGATTAGAATAACTTCGCTTGAAGAGATGAAGGCGTTTGAAAGATGATACCCGCCTTTTCCGATGACGGATGGGAACATTTTACAGGCTGGGTCCAGAATCAAAGGATATTGAAAAAAATCAACTATCTAGTTGACGATATCCTTAGAAATGGGCCATTGCATGGCAAAGGCAAGCCTGAACAGTTGAAATATTATGACGTGCCGACATATAGCCGCAGGATTGATGAAGAAAATCGCCTTGTATATGAATACGATGAAAACGCAGGGCTATTAATGATACTTTCATGTAAAGGACATTATAAAGACAAGATCCTTAAATCTTCCTAATATTAGCGGTCAGCCTGGCTTTTCCAATAGCTGGCGCGCTGCCGGACGCTTTCAGGCATTATGCCCCCATGGGACACGATTCCATGGGGGCTTTCGTTTGGGCGTGATGCCTGGCGACTGTCCGGGAGCGTCGAGTCGTCGCGTCTTTCGCAACAGATGCTCAGCTGCTCTAACCAACCTGCAAGTATTACTTGCAGGTTGCCGTTCTCGATCTGGCCTTGGCAACTATACCCGGTACCCAAAACATTTGCCTTATATGCAGCCTTTCCTTCAGCCCCAATACTGACATAAAGATGGCGGACTTATCGGCACCAACTCGTAAAGCAACGGTGCCTTGTCGCCAATAAGGCTGTCCGCTCATGAAGACGTGCTCGGGCCGCAAGCGGTACAATGTCCCAGGGGCCCTGGACGTGGTGTCCAAGAAGGTCGCGGCGGTGACGAACGACGCCTACATTGCCGCGCCCGAGGTATGCGAGCTTCTAAGGAAAATAGCCTCGGAGTATGCGGGAAAGGAAGTCCAACTGGTACTTGACAACGCCAGGTATCAAAAATGCGCGATCGTGAAGGAACTTGCCGCCGCTGAGTATCAGCCTGGATACATACCGCCCTACAGCCCTGACCTGAACCTGATCGAGAGGTTCCAAAAACATGTCAAGGGCAGGCTTCGGACAAAATACCATGAGGAATTCTCAGTGTCTTGCGAGACGATAGACCACATCGTGGGATGTTCCGACGGCGAGGACAAGAAGGCCGTGGGCAGCCTCATTGGCGACAAGGTATGTTTGTTTGACGATTTGGTGCCGATAAATTCCTCAACGTTTGTCAGCAAGAAGGCGGAAGGCAAGGCAGCATGATCTGGCAACTGTTTTGGATACCGAGTATATGTAAAGAATGTCAACAGAAAATACATTTATTTCGCTGGATTTTGTGCGATACTTTTCATAACGCCATTCTTTCCATAACATTGGATGTCAAGACATAAAATTTATGTCTTGCTCGTGCCAGAATGCTATAAGGGCAGGCTTTTGGACAAATACTATAAGGAACTTACCGTGTTTCATGGAACCATGGATTACATCGTGGGACGTGACGGCAACGGGAAGAAAGCGGACAGCCTTATTGGCGACAAGGCACCGTTGCTTTACGAGTAGGTGCCGATAAGTCCGCCATCTTTATGTCAGTACCAAGGCTGAAGGAAAGGCAGCATATAAGGCAAATGTTTTGGGTACCGGGTATAGTATCGCATATGGTGCTATAGCAATTGTGATTTATGCGGAGCCGCTTGTGACAAAGCGCGAAAAGATAACCGAAGCGATGCGACGCGCAATTGGGACTGGCGTATCGAGGACCTCAATCCCTCGCTGATTATTACGGCATTTTGATGGACCCATGGCCTTTAGTTCCCGGTTTTTCTACTCCCCACCGCTTCATTTTTACCCTTAAAGAATAACTTGACATTTCAATAAAATCATGCTCATTTCAACATTTATTTGTAATGATTACATAATCACAATGTTTAACAAGTATTATATTTTTAAATTTTTCAATATGCCATGTTTTATATTTTAATTTATTTTGTACTCATCACGATGTAAATTGCGTCCATTGGAGCCCTGCCAGGGCAGTTTCGCCGGAAATCCCCCAAATCAGCGCCGGGCGGCCCAGCTTGTGGATGACCACAAAGAAAACTATAACCCGTCAGCATGACGGCTCATTATGCCGCGCGGAATCGCTGGACTGGTGCCTGGACCGGGCCAGGGGGGTCATGGACTTTTCGGGCCAGGCTGGGGTAGAATCAGTGACGCGGGCGTGGAACTGCGGATCCTGGCGGTCCATCTTGTCCAGTATAGCACGGCGGTTCGGAAAGGTAAGCCCCCGGTGCCTGACTTGGCCCGCTATTTTGGCCCTATTCCCGGGCCTTTGGGCCTGGTCCCGGGGCCAGCCCATGGAGTCATTCCCCTTGAGGCTATTCGATCCAGATCCGGCCGTCCGCCTCCAGTTCAACCGCTTCCTGCGCTGGCACGCCGGCTATATTCTTGTGGTGGCTGGCTTCTTCTCCTTCATTTACGTGACCGGGCTCTTCAAGAGCACCTTTTTTCTCAGGGAGCGCTTCATATATCTTTGCCTCTCGCAGATGGCCACCGTGGTCTTCGTGCTCATAGGCCCCTGGCGGCGGGACTGGT
>JAISEK010000167.1 GCA_031264145.1 Deltaproteobacteria bacterium | reverse complement strand
GAACAGGTTGTCTATGAACAGCCGCGACATGGACGACAGCACCTCGAAGTTTGGATAGTCAAGGGCGTAGGACGAGTCGGTCTTTTTCCGCAGGGTCAGATAGCCGGCCTGGTAAAGGAACCCATGGGCGGGGGTCTTCTCTATTTCCCCCGGGGAACGGGCGAAATTCTTGTCCACCGGCAAGTCCTTGAACTGGTCGACCGTGAGTCCCTTGTCCCTCAGCATCTCCCTCAGGAGGGTGTTGGACCCTGATTCCATCCAATAATTGTTGAACTCCATGTCCCCGAAGAAATTCATGGTGGAGAAGGGATTGTACAGCCGGGTCTCCCCGTCAAAGGAGAAACCGTCATAATAGTCCCTTATCTTGTCCAGGAGGACGTTCTCCCCCAGGTCCAGCGCGTCGGCCGTCCTCCCGATGAAAGGCTTGAAATTGTTTTCCAGCTCCTCCTGCGTGAAACCCGCCAGGGCGGCAAACTCGGGCAAAAGGGAGATATCCTTTATATTGTTCAGGGTTGAGAACACGCCCATGCGGGAAAACTTCGTGACCCCGGTGATGAAGACGAAATCAAGATTCGCATCCTCGTCTTTAATCTTGCTGTAAAAATTGGACATGACCGTCCGGGTGTCTTCAAGCAGGTCTTTAATTTTCGACAATCCTGGATTTTGGACGATTTTAATTACCGGGGCATCATATTCGTCAATCAAAAGGACAGCATTTTTGGAGCAGACCTCTTTAATTTCCCGAATCAGCTCCAAAAAAGCATCAGCGGGATCGGATCCCCGCAGACTGACGCCATACCTCTTCGCGTTTAACCTGAGTTCAGTCAAGATTCCATTTTCAAGTTTTTCCTTGCTGTCGCTCCCGCTTGGGCGGCTCATGACCAGGTTGATGACCGGCTTTGGGACGAATTCCTGGGATTTCATGAATTTTTCGGCGGCCAGTCCCCTAAAAAGATCCTTCTCCCCCGTGAAGAAGGAATCCAGGGTTGAGACTGTCAGGGATTTGCCGAAGCGCCTGGGCCGGGAGAGGAATATGACATCTCCTTTGTTAATAAGCTCAGGGATATACATGGTCTTATCGACATACAACCTGTGCTCGGCTCGGATTTTCCTGAAGGAACTCGTGCCTGTCTTCAAAAGAGGTAGACCATTCGCCATGCTGTTGACCTCCTCCTGGAAGTGACAAGCCCCAAAAGGGCTGGGCGGAAAAGCAACTATTCCCGCTTTAAGTGTAGAGCAATTTGGGGTTTTGGTCAATGATGGTCTTCAATGGTCTTGTTTTGGCTACTCCACAAAAATATCGAGAGCTGCCAGTGCGAAGAATATCTCGCCATGACGACAGGGAGCATTGTTTTGGCCATGACACCTGCATCTAGCCACGTTCTCCCCCGTGGAGTGCGTCAGGGGATGAAATCCTCCCTGACCATGCGGTTCAATTATTTAAATGAACAATATGGCTTATAAACTGCATCTCTAGACAATAACTGCTTGGTTTTTTATCCATTGGGCACTATCGCTTACTTAAAGGGAGGGATCATGAACGTTACAAAGATGGTGGAGGACATCAGGCGGGAGGCCGGGCGCCTTCACGAGGGGCAGATGGGGCTCCTCCGGGACCTTGTCTCCCACGACAGCGGCACCGGCGACCTGGAGGGCAACGGGGAGGTCGTGGGGGCCCTGGAGCCTCTCCTGGCGGGCCTGGCCTGGGAGGTCGAGCGGCGGGAGGCGCCAGGGGTGGGCACGCACCTGGTGGCGAGGGTGGGCATGCGGGGGGCCAGGCGCAAGGTCCTGTGCCTGGCGCACCTGGACACGGTCTTCGGCACTGGCGACGCGGCCAGGCACCCCTTCAGGATCGAGGGCGACAGGGCCTACGGCCTGGGGGTGGCCGACTGCAAGGGAGGGGTCGTCGTCTCGCTCTACGGGCTCATGGTCGCCCATGGGCTCGGGCTCATCCCCAGGGATCTGGAGATCGCCGTGATCTACAACTGCGACGAGGAGACGGGATCGGAGACCTCGAAGCCCATCTTCGAGTCCGAGGCCAGGGGGGCCAGTCTGGCCTTCGTCTTCGAGCCGGCCAGGGGCCGGGGCGGGGTCATCACCTCGCGCCGGGGCTGCGCCTTCGGCAGGGTCGAGGTTGACGGCCGGGAAGCCCACGGCGGGAGCGCCTATCCGGCCGGCTCAGACGCCAACCTGGCCCTGGCCAGGATAGTGGCCTCCCTCGGCAGCCACGGCCTGCCCTCGAGAGGCATCTTCTTCAACGTGGGCACGATGAGTGGCGGCAGGCATGCGGACATCGTCTCCGACCGGGCCAGGGCGGACTTCTTCGTCACCTTCGCCGACAATGACGATCTGGCATATATACGCCAGACCGTCGAGAAGGTGGACGGGAGCGTCTGGGCCCCCGGCTGCCGGTCCAGGGCCTCGGTGGGGGTATCCTTCCCGCCGCTTGAGAGGACCGAGGGGAACATAGCGGCCTACGGGCTGCTGAGGAAGGCCGGCCAGGGCCTGGGCCTGGATTTGCCGGAGGAATCGTCGCCCGGCTCGTCGGACGGCTGCTGGTGCGGCCATTACGGGGTCCCGGTCATCGACGCCCTGGGCCCCTACATGCACGACATCCACACCAAAGAGGAGTCGCTGGCCCTGGCCTCCGTAAGGGAAAGGACCGAGCTGTTCGCCCTGGCGGTCGCCCTCCTGGACGAGGAGTATCTGGGCCGCCAGGGACGATAGGGGGTGCCTTGCCCCATGGGCCGGGGCCCGTTGGTCAGCGGCCTGCCCCTGGCCTGCGCCTGTCCGGCCCGGGGGCCGGGGAGTGCGCCTCCCTAGCGGCGGCCTTCCGGCCCAGAACCTCCCGGAGGCGGCGGCGCACGAAGCCGAACATCTGGGACGGCTTCATGGCCCGCTTGGGATCCAGCCTCTCCAGCTCGATCTCGGCCCTGGCCATGTTCTTGTGGCCACCGGCCGAGCCGTAGGCCCCGAAGGCGTCCTGGGCCAGGCGCCCCAGGTTGCTGCTCCTTATGCCCCCGGAGCGCAGGATGACCACCAGCTTGTCGCCGAAGACGCCGGTGGCCACGGCCCGGCCGACGCCCTCGATCTTCATGACGAAATCGGCCGCCAGCACCAGGGTGTCGGCATGGTCCAGCCTCTCGAAGAACACGGCCGCGTAGTTCTTGTCGAAGACGGTCTGGTTAAGGCCCTCCAGCATGTACTTGAAGGACTTACGGCCGATTGGGGCCTGCTCGATCTCAGAGAGGAGCGGCTGGTGGATGAGGGGGTAGAGCCAGCGGAAGGCCCGCATGTCCTCGATCTGGCCCTGCCGGACGAAATTCTGGGTATCGGTCTTGATGGCGTAGAAAAGGGCCGTGGCCAGGAGCTGGTTCGGCCGGATCCTGGCCGCCCTGAGGTAGTGCACGAATATGGTGGCCGTGGCCCCGTAGTCGCTGCGGATGTCGGTGAATTCAGGCGGGTGGAGGACGAGGCTGGGCGGCCCCACTGGGTGGTGGTCCACGACCACGGAGAATTTCAGCCCAGCGGTCAGGGGCGAGTGGTGGGGCTGCGAGTCGACCATGGCCAGCCTGTTGAAGTGGCCAAGATCGACCTCGCCCAGGTGGGGCAGGTGCAGCTTCAGGGCCGCCAGGAGCCGGAGGTTGTCAGGCCGCCTGACCTCGTTGGTGCTGGCCACGGTGACATGGGCCACCTTTCTCCACAGGAGCCTCTTGAAGGCCACGGCGCTGGCGATGGAGTCAGGGTCGGCTGAGATGACGATCAGGACCCGATCCTCGTGGGAGAACGGGTTGAGGACGGGCAACTTGGCCAAGGGCTTTGACGGCGGATCAACGCTCTTTACCTTTACGGACATAGAGTCACCACCTTGTCGCCTTGGGCATTTCGGACGCGGTGCGTCTTTTGGGCCGGGCAAGATGCCAGGCCACTATTTTTGAGGCCCCTTCATATTTTTGGTCATGACTAGAAAGCGTTAAATATATATTGAGTTTCCTTTGTCAGTCTATTTTATAATATATTAAATATATATGGCCATTTTATATTTATTTCAAACTAGTCAGCCCTGCCCCGGGTCATCCTGGGGCAGGGGGGCCAGCTCCTGGAGACGCTGGACCAGCCGGCTGGCCTCGTCGGAGAGCTTTGGGGGCAGGACCACCTTTATCGTCACGTAGAGATCGCCGGTCCTCCTGTCGGTCGAGACGCCCTTGCCCTTGAGCCTGAACCTGGCCCCGTTCTGCGTCCCGGCCGGGATCTTCAGCGAGGCCTTGCCGGATATCGTGGGCACCTCGACCGAGCCGCCCAGGAGGGCCAGATAGAGGCTGATTTTCCTTTCCATCAGGAGGTTGTCGTCGCCATCGCGGGACATGACCGCGTCGGGCCTTATCCTGACCAGGAGGTTGAGATCGCCGGGGGGGCCGCCGTTTTGGCCCGGATAGCCCTTGTTCCTGAGGCGGATCTTCTGGCCGTCCTTGACCCCGGCCGGGATATGGGCCTTGATGGTCTGGCGGCCCATGGTGCTGCCCTGGCCCCGGCAGGCGGGGCAGACCCTAAGGCCCCCACCGTTGGAGACGTGGCCCTGGCCGCCGCAGCGGGCGCAGCTCTCCGGCACCTCCAGCTCCATGGTTATGTCATGGCCCTTTACGGCGTCCCTGAAATCGACCGACAGGGAATGCTCGCGGTTGGCCCCCTTGGCCGCGGCCCTCTCCCGGCCGAAGCCGCCCAGGCCGTCGAAGGAGAAGCCCCCCGAGCCGCGGGTGGCCCGCCCGCCCTTGGCGCCTCCCCCGAACAGATCGCCGAAAAGATCGGCCCAGGGGAAGCTGCTCATGTCGAAGTCAGGCTGCTTGTAGCCGGCCCCGCCAAAGCCTCGCTCATAGAAGGCCTCCTGGCCCAGGTTGTCGTACTCGCTCTTTTTCCCTGGATCCGAGAGGATGTCGTAGGCCATGGAGAGCTCCTTGAACTTCTCCTCGGCTCCCTTGTCGCCAGGGTTGACGTCGGGATGGTACTTGCGGGCCAGCTTGCGGTAGGCCTTCTTGATGTCCTCGGCGCTGGCCTTCTTGTCTACGCCGAGCGCCTTGTAGGGATCTAGGTTCATCTTCCCTCGCCCACGGCCCCGCAGGAAGGGGCCCATACGTGTTTCGGGCCGCGCGGCCCCCTGTTGGCGCGGCCGGGAAAGACCCTCGGGGACGGCAAGGCCACTGTTAAAAATTAAGTCGCCCGGTCCGATAAGTCAACCCATGCCACGGTCCCTGGATGGCCAGAGCGGCCTAAAGGCACTCGGGCCATGGGGCGCCCCATCCAGAAGGCAAGCCCATCGCGCCTCGCATCCCCCAAAAACGACCCAAGGCCTAGTTTTTCATCAGGGTGGCGGCGTCCCTGGCCTTCAGCAGGCTCCAGGACGTGACCGAGGCGATTACCACCAAGGCACCGGCCACGGCCCAGCGGCCGGGGACCTCATGGAGCACCAGGAAGACCCAGATGGGGCAGATGATGGGCTCCAACATGGGGATGAGGACCAACTCCAGGGAGGAGACCCGGGGGACGGCCAGGGAAAAACAGTAGTAGGCCAGCCCCATCTGGCCGACGCCCAGGACGAGGATCATGAGTCCGCCGCCCAGATCGGGCCAGGGACCTCCCCAGGCCGGCAGCCCCAGGACGAAGGTCAGGAGGTTGCCGAGGATTATGGCCTGGGCCGGGGAGCGTTTCTTGATCTTCCCCAGGGCTATGGCCTGTGCCCCGAACAGCAGGCCGCTGGCCAGGGCCAGGACGTTGCCCCAAAAACCCGACATCGAGAGGCCGTCGACGAAGAACAGGACCACCCCGCCGAAGATGAGGCCCATGAAAGCCCAGTCCCGGCCGCTGGTCCGCTCCCTAAGAATCAGCGGGGCCAGGAAGGCTACCCACAGCGGGGCCGTGTACTGGAGGACGATGACGTTGGCCGCCGGGGCCATCTTCATGGCCTGGACGAAGAGGAGCGAGAGGACCGCCAGAAAGCAGGCGGCCAAAACGTGTCCGCGAGTCAGTTCCCTGGGCTTGAAGCCGCCAGGGAGGAGCAGGGAAATCGTGATGGCGGCTATCAGGCCCCTGGCCCCGGCCAGGGCCAGGGGTGACCATTGGATGGACTTTATCAGGACCCCTGATGTGCTCCACAGCGTGGAGGCCAGCACCAGGAGCAGGACTGCCGATGTTCTTGGTTTCATCTTGGCTTTTGCCGGCACCTGCCTTCAGGCGGGGGTAGTTGGCCGTTCTCTTCGGAATCGACCCCCGCGGCCTGGCCGGGTCGTGGCTTGCGCCATCGGGATTTCAGATCTCAAGGAGGGCCTTGTCCAGAAGGGGATCGTCAGACAGCGGGCATGAAGGGCATCTTGGCCGCCTGGGCCCACATTTCTGGTGGCCCACGGCGACGATGAGGGCGTGGTACTCGTTGTAGAGCCGGCTTTCGGGTTCCAGGTGGCACATGAACCAGGCCCTTAAGTCCTGGTAGGACTCATCCCCTCTGGCCAGCCCGTGCCTGGCCAGGATGCGTCTGGTGTAGGCGTCGACCACGAAGCTGGGCTGCCCGGCAGCGTACAGGACTATGCAGTCGGCCGTCTCCGGGCCGACCCCGCTGACCCCCAGTAGTGCCGGCCTCAGGCGTTCCTGTGGCCAGTCGAGGAGTTCCGGCCTGGCCCCGCCCCGCCCGTTGGCCAGGATCAGCTCGGCCAGGGCCTTCAGGCGCCTGGCCTTGACGTTGAAATAGCCCGAGGGGCGGATGGCCTGGGCCAGGGCCTCGTGGCTGGCGGCGGACATGGCCTCGGCCGACAAAAGGCCGGCGGCCGAGAGGTTGGCCACGGCCTTTTCCACGTTGCGCCAGGCAGTGTTCTGGGTCAATATTGCCCCTGCCATGACCTCGAAGGGGCTATCCCCTGGCCACCAGCCTCGGGGCCCGAAGTGATCGAAAAGCCGCCGGTATATGAACTCGAGTCGCCGCCCGGCCTCGGGGGAGCCCGAAAGGCGGCCGCCGCCAGTGAAGGGTGGCCAGGCCGACCGGCCGGCATGGGCAAGCTCTGGGGGCCTGGGGCAGGTGCCCACTCAATCGCCGCCAGCCTTGGGCTTGGCGGGCTTCTTGACCTGTCTGGGGGCGGCCTTGGCGGCGCCGGTCTTGGGTTCCGCGGCCTTGGCCTTCGGCTCGGCGGCCTTGGGCTTGGCAGCGGTGGCCTTGGCCTTGGGCTCCGCGGCCTTGGACTTGGTCTCGGCGGCCTTGGCCTTGGGCTCGGTGGCCTTGGCCTTGGGCTCCGCGGCCTTGGACTTGGGCTCCGCGGCCTTGGCCTTGGGCTCCGCGGCCTTGGCCTTGGGCTCCGCGGCCTTGGCCTTGGGCTCCGCGGCCTTGGCCTTGGTCTCCGCGGCCTTGGCCTTGGGCTCCGCGGCCTTGGCCTTGGGCACCACCACGGCCTTGGCCTTGGGCACCTTGGACTCCTGGACCTGGCGGGAACTCTTTTCCCTCTTGGCCTCCGGCGGTTCGGAGGGGCTGGCCGGGGCGGCCGGCTCCTTTATGGGTTCCGACGTCTTATCCTCGATAACGGCCTTTGGCCTTGAGGGCTTCCTGGCCTTGGCCGGTCTCTCCTCAGTGGCCAGCCGTGGTTCCGGCTGGGACTCGGGAACCGCCGGGACGACGGGCCCCTGGGCCGAGTCGGCCTCCTGGACCGTGGCGGCCGGCTTCGGCGTCTTTTTGCCCACGCGGGAGTGCTTTTTGTATGCCGACTCCTTCTGTGCCTCTGGCCCAGCCAGTGGGGACTCGACCGTAGGAACGGAAGGCTTGGTCGGGGCTTCCGCCTGAGCCATCAGGGTCGCCTCCTCCTCGGCTGCTTTGGCCTTGGCGGCCGCGCGGAAACCCCAGAAATCTGCCTCGTCCTCCTCCGGAGAGGCCTCGGGGGCCGGCTGTGGGCTGGGCGCGGACAACAGGTCGGCCGCCTGGCCGGCTACCTCGTCGGCCGCGGCCTGGGCCAGGCTGGGATGCTGTTCCACCAGGCCAGAGTCGACGTACTCCTGCTCCAGGGCCGTCTGGCAGTCCGGCTCCAATGGCCCGCCGGCGGCCTGGGCGACGGCCGCCTCGGCTTCCTTGGGCCCCTTGCCTCTGCGGCGCCTGCGGCGACGGCCGCCTTCCTTCTCCGACTGGGCTGGCCGCTCGGCCGCCTCGTTGAAGGGAAGCGGGGCGTCTGGGGATTTCTGCGGGGCCAGGGTTGGGGCCGGGACAGTGGGCACTGGTTGGGCCGTCTCGGAGCGGCCTTTGGCCTCAGAGGCCGGGGCGGCGGGCTTGCGCCCTGCGCGGTCGTTGGAGGGCCTGGTCTCCCCGTTGGCGAATTCGGCGGGCTTCCAGGAAAGGGCCTGCCTGGAATCGATGGTGCCGTTCTGGACCGGGAACCTGGGCGAGAGGCCGAATATCCCGCCTGGGCGGTTTACCTGGGCCGGGCCGCGGCGCTCAGAACGGTCGGGACGGTCGGGACGGTCAGGGCGGTCGGGACGTTCGTGGCGCTCTGGAGGGCCCCCGTGGCCGGAGAACCTGGACTGTCGGGCGGCAGGCCTGTGGCGCTCCCTGGGCGACGAGACGTCACCGGCCCTGTCCGCGTCGAACAGGGACTCGTCGGCCCAGACCACCGGGATCTTCTCCCCGAGGAGGTTCTCGATGGCCTCCAGGTGATAGACGTGGTCCTCGCAGGCAAAGGAGATGGCCTTGCCGCTCTTGCCGGCCCTGGCCGTGCGGCCAATGCGGTGGATGTAGTTCTCGGAGTCCTGGGGCAGATCGTAGTTGTAGACGTGGCTGACGTCCTCCACGTGGATGCCCCGGCTGGCCACGTCCGTGGCCACCATGATCTGGAGCTGCTGGTCCTTGAAGGCCTGCATGAGCTTGAGGCGCTTTGGCTGAGGGAGATCCCCCGTGATGCCCTCGGCCTGGAAGCCGTTCAGCACCAGCTTCTTGGCCAGCCACTCCACCCGGCTGCGGGTGTTGCAGAAGACTATCACCCGGTGGTGCTCCTGGTGGCGCAAAAGGCCGATCAGGAGGGGCAGCTTCTCGCTGTTGCTCACGTGGTAGAGGCTCTGGTCGATCTGGATCTTGGACTGGGGATCAGGCTCGGCCGTTATGTACTGGGGCGGGTTCATGTACTGGTAGGTCAGCTCCAGCACTCGGTCGTCCAGGGTGGCCGAAAAGAGCATCGTCTGGCGATGGGTGAACGACGGGAGCCTCGACAGGATGGTCTTGAGGTCCTTTATGAAGCCCATGTCCAGCAAGCGATCGGCCTCATCGACCACGGCCACCTCCACGGCTGTCGGGACGAAGATTCCCTGCTGCACGTAGTCTATGAGGCGGCCGGGGGTGCAGATGACCAGATCGGCCCCGGCCTGCAGCTGCTCGGCCTGCTCCCTGTACTCCACGCCGCCCATGATGAGCGTTTGGGTGAGGTTCGTGGCCGAGGACAGGATCTTCGCGTCCTTGAAAATCTGGTCGGCCAATTCCCTGGTCGGGGTGATGACCAGGGCCCTGGGTAGCCCTGGGCTCACGGCCGGGCGCCGCAAGAGCCTAGTCAGGACCGGGACCAGGAAGGCCGTCGTCTTGCCGGTCCCGGTCTGGGCCTGGCCGGCGATGTCGTGGCCATCGAGGGCCACGGGGATGACCTGGGCCTGTATGGGCGTGCAGCAGTCGAAGCCGGCCCTCTCGATGCCCGTCATTATCTCCGAGGGCAGATCGAAGTCGGAGAACCTGGTCGAGGTCAGAAAATTCGGGCGCGCGGCCCGTGGCTCCTGCTCGCCGTCGCCTGGTCCGGAGGCCGGCAGCCCGGCGGGCTCCGTGGCAGCCGCCGCGGCGGCGTCCAGGGGCGTTTCTGGAGGCAGTTCCTCTATCAATTCCGGTGTCAGTTCCTGGGTCAATTGGTTGCCATAATCGGGCGAGAAGCCCGATCCTTGTGGTTTGGTGGGGGAGTCTTGCCTTCTGGCCCAAAAGGATGGCTCCTGGGCCTCGTCAGCCTGGTTTTCCTGGGGCGGGGCCGCAGGGACCTGGACCAGTCCGCCCAGGCCGGGGCAGAAGGCGGGATCGTCCGGGACGGTGGGGCTTACCTGGGCGGCCTTGGCCTTCCATCCATCGTCGGGGGGAACGCGCTGGGGGGACAGGTCGGTCAGGATTTCGGGCTTGGCGTCAGGGGGTGCCGTGGCCGCGGGGGGAGGTCCGGGGGGCTGGGCGGCAGCTGGCCCGGAGGGGATGCCGGGCGCCTCGCCGCCAGGGGGGGCCTGGGGCGGGGCCTCCTCCGGGGCCAGCCGCTCGGCCCGGGCCTCCGGCATCTGGCCGCCGTCGGCCTGGTCGGGGGAAGGTTCGGGCCGCGGGGCGGACTTGACCTTGAGGCCATAGCCGAAATGGCCCCAGATGTCCCGGTGGCGGTGATCGAAAGGCTTGTGGCCCAGGGAAGGCTTGGGTGCCTGGCCCTCCTGAGGGGCCCCCGGATCTTTCCGGCCGGCGGCGTCGCTGGGGGTCTGGGCGGCCGCGGCTTGCGAGGGACCCTGGCCTTGGGAGGCCTCGGGGGTCCCGGCGCCCTCCGGGGGGGTGTCGCCCCCAGGGGTGTTGAAAGACATAAATTCTCCTGTTTTCTGGGCCTCAGCTCAAATCCCCGTTCGGGGCCCGGCCTTGGATACCCAAAGGCCCGGGGCCTTTCCCCCGGCCGCGAGGGCCGGTCCCCGATGGAGAGAGCCAGGGGGCCCTTCCATGATGGAGGCTAAATGTAGACGCTCCCTCCCTGGCGGGAGGGGGGCCGGGCGGGTGGCGCCCCCCTCAGCCCACGGCCCGGCGCTGCAGCCTGGGCGCCACCCCCGTGTAGCGGCTCCGGACCTGCCCCTTCTTGAGCATGTCCAGGGCCTGGTTGAGCTGCTTGTCGTACTCCAGCCTCTCGGCCAGGGACATCTCCCGGATGGGCTTGTCTGGCAGGGCCGGCCCATCGCCCTCGGGCTGGTCCTCGGTGGCCTCCTCGGCCTCGTCTGGCCGGGCCGTGCCGGGCCGCGACTTCTCGTTGACTCCCAGAAGGTGCCGATCGAGATCGACCTCCCTGGTTGGCTTGTAGTTTGGGGGCAACAGGCTGGGCACCTCCACGTCCGGGGTGATGCCGTCGGACTGGATGGGCCGGCCTGAGGGGGTGTAGAAGCGGGCCGTGGTCAACCTGAGGCCCGAGCCGTCGGACAGGCGGACGACGCTCTGGACCGAGCCCTTGCCGAAGGTCTTGGCCCCGACGATGGTGGCCCGCCCATAGTCCTGGAGGGCACCGGCGACGATCTCGCTGGCGCTGGCCGAGCCCTCGTTCACGAGGACCACCAGGGGGCAGTTGTAGGGCAGGACGGCCTGCTGCTCGGAATTGTAGTCCATGTTCTGGTCATCGACCCGTCCCCTGGTCTCGACGACCAGCACCTGGCCCACGAAAAGGCCGCTGACCTTGATCGACTGGTCCAGGAGGCCGCCGGGATCGTTTCGCAGATCCAGGACCAGGCCCTGGAGCGGGGCCTTGCCAGACAGGGTGCCTATGGCCTTCTCCACCTCCCTGGCCGTGTCGGCCTGGAAATTGGAGACGTGGATGTAGCCGATCCCCGGGATCAATTCCTCGGAGCGCACGCTCCTGAGGGGGATGTAGTCGCGGACCAGGGTAAAGGTCAGCTGCCTCTTGGTCGCCGGGCGGTTGATGGTTATGGTGACCTTGGTGCCGATGGGCCCGCGGATGAGCTTTACGACCTCCATGACCGACATGTCCTGGGTGCTCTTGTCGTCGATGCCAAGTATCTGGTCGCCGCTAACGATGCCGGCCCGCGAGGCCGGGGTGTCCTCTATGGGGGAGACCACGGTCACGACCGAGTCGCGGACGGAGAGCTCCATTCCTACCCCGGTGAAGCTGCCGCCGGTCTCCTGCTGGAACTCGCTCATCTCCTCGGGGGTCATGTAGGACGAGTGGGGATCGAGGGTGTTGAGCATGCCCCTGACGGCCCCGTTGACCATCTCCGTGCTGTCCGGCTCCTCGACGAACTTGACGTTTATCTCGTAGAAAATCCGGGCCAGGGTCTTGAACCCCTCGTACATCTTGGCGTTCGCGGAGGCGGCTTGGGCCACGGGCGCCAGGGCGAGGGCAAGGACGACCGCCGCCAGGGCGGACAAAAAGCAAACACGCCGAACGAACCCGCATCTTGAGGCCGGTTCCATGGTGTTTTTGGGCATGGGAATCTCCGAAGGCTCTCGGCGTCATCGTTCCTGGACGCCAGGGCTAATTCTTCTCCATCTGGCAGACCGAGCAATAACCCCAAATCTCAAACTTATGCCCCTCGCTCTTGAAGCCCTCCTGGCGGCAAATCCTCTTTTCCAGGTTAGACAGCTCCGGGGCGCTAAACTCGAATATTCCGTGGCACTTCAGGCACCTCAGGTGGCTGTGGTGCTCGCGTCCGTAGACCCTCTCGTAATGCATGTGGCCGTTCTCAAGATAGACCTCGGCCAAAAGGCCGGACTCGATCAGAAGGGGAATGGCCCGGTAAATCGAGGCCTTGGAGATTGGCGTCTTGCTCCTGAGGCTCAGGAACAGCTCGTCAACGTCGAAGTGGTCGCGATTCCGCAGGATTGACTCGGCAATGGCCTCGCGCTCCTTGGTCACCCTGTAGCCGCGATCCCGGAGAAAGCTTCGGAAGGCCTCCATCTCCTCCACCAACTCGCCGACGGGGGCCGGCAGAACCTTCGAGTGGCTCACGTCCTCCCTCCGTTGTCCGGCGAGGGCAGATCTTGGTTCTCCCCCCGGACTGGCGATGTGTTTAAGGGCAATGAATGAAAGACTGTCAAGCCGGCCTCCAGGGCAGTATGAACGTCAACATCCCAAATCTTAGCATAAAACAGGGCCAAATATCAATAGTGAGTTAAAGGGTTTTGCCCAACTTTCACAAAAATCGGAGAAAAGCAAAAAACAACCCAAAAGCCGACAAATCAGGACTTGGCCCTGGACCTCGCGGCCCTCCTGGCCACGGCGCCCAGCCTGGGGGCGTCGGCCCACAGGCCCTCCAGGTCGTACAGGGATCTGGCCTCGGGCATGAATACGTGGGCCACCACCGCGCCCAGGTCGATGAGGGCCCAGCGGGTCTCGGCCAGGGACAGGCCTTCATGGCCCAGGGGCCTTACCCCGGCCTCCTTGGCCCTCCTGACGATTTTCTCGGCCACCGTCCTGACCTGCCTGGGGCTATCGGCGCTGGCTATGTAGAAGAAGTCGGCCACCGAGCTCAGGCCCGTCAGGTCCAGGAGGACCGGGGAGGAGATCTTGTGCTCCCCCGCGGCCGAGACCACCAGGTCGGCCAGCGCCTGCCCGGCTGGAGGGGCGATCTTGGCCGCCTTCGCCCTCGCTGGCTTGGCCCGGCCGGCGATCTCCCCGGCCATGCTCTTGACGTCCTCGGCCAGGGTCTCCCTCAGGATGGACATGGCCCGGGTCTTGCCGGAGTCACCCAAGCCGGTCTCCTTCTCCAGTTCCCCCAGTTCATTGAGGGTGCCGTCGAGGAGCCGGCCCCCCAGGAGGGCCTGGACGTCCTGGTCGATGGCGTCCTTCCCGGCCCCGGGGACCTGCTTGCCTGGCACCGGCCTCTTGGCCGCCCCCGATCCGGCGGCGGGCCCTGCCTGGCCCTTGGGCGCCGACTCTCTGGCCTTGACTTTGGGGGCCTTGACTGCTGCCTTCCTGGGCGACGTCACTCTGGGGGCCGGCCTTTTGGGGGCGTGGTCGGGGCTAGCCGCCTCCTGGGCCTCGGGAGGGGGGACTGGGGGGGACTTGGCCGGGGCTATGCCCTTGGAGGCGGTTTTCGGGGCTATTCCTTTTCCCGTCAGCTTGCTGCTAGGACTCATCGTCACCTCCAATAGGCCAGGAGCTCATCAGCGGTTGGTTCTCGAAAAACGCAGCCAGGGCGCGCGAAAGCGGGACCGGCCATCGCCGTCAATACATTTCCAGCTAAATGACCATTATAAGCCCATCTCAGCTGTGGTAGAGGGAATTCGCTTCGATGTATTCCCTCACGCTGTCGGGCACCAGGTAGCGGACCGAGTCCCCGAGCACCAGGCGGTTTCGCAGATCGGTCGACGATATCTCCAGGCGGCAGCCGGGGTAATAGTGGACAGGCTGGAAACCGGCCCAGGAAAGGGTCCCCCCCTGGCCGGAGCCGTCGGCCTCCATGTCCGGGAAGGGGCCCAGGATCCTGGCCAGAACCTCGCCCACCGAGGAAAGCCCGGAGCCCAGGCCCGGCCGCCTGAAGACCACGAAGGAGGCCAGCCTGAACAGGTCTAGGCACCTGTGCCACTGCCCCACGGTCCTGAAGGAGTCGAAGCCCACCAGGAAGAACAGACGGCAGCCCTCGTCCAGCCGCGCGGCCACCTCCTCCAGGGTGTTGGCCGTGTAGCTGGGGCCAGGGAGGCCGTCCTCCAGGTCCGAGACCCGAAAGCGGTCCTGGCCCCTGACGGCAAAGTTTAGCATAGTCAGCCGGTGGCCGAAAGAAGCAAGATCCAGGCCAGGCTTGTGTGGGGCCCTGGCCGCCGGCATGAACACGACCCTGTCCAGCCCCAGGTGCTCGGAAATCTCCTCGGCCGCCCTCAGGTGCCCCAGGTGGACCGGGTTGAACGTGCCGCCCATCAGGCCAAGGCGGCGCGCCCCGGTGAAGGTCATGGGGCGGCCCGCGCCAGGATGTCGGTCGGGATCTCGTCCTTCAGGCGCCTGGTCAGCAGATCGACCAGGCCCTGGCGGGGCTGCTTGCCCTCGTAGAGGACCCTGAAGACCTCCCTGGCCGTGGGAAGGCTTACCTCCCTGGCCTGGGCCAGGCCCCAGACGCTCCTGGCGTTGCGCACCCCCTCGGCCACCTCGTGCGAGCCCTCCAGGATGTCGGCCAGCCTCTCCCCGGCCCCCAGCCGGAGCCCCACCCTCCGGTTGCGGGAAAGCCCGCCGGTCGCGGTCAGGAAGAGATCCCCGGTCCCGGAGAGGCCGCTGAGGGTCAGCGGGTTGGCCCCCATGACCCTGGCCAGGCGGCCCATCTCGGCGATGGCCCTGGTGATCAGGGCCGCCCTGGCGTTCAGGCCGAGCTCCAGGCCGTCCGAGATGCCGGCGGCGATGGCGTAGACGTTCTTCAGGGCCCCGCCCAGCTCGACGCCCAGGACGTCAGGCGAGGTGTAGAGGCGGAAGACAGGGGCCGACAGGAGGGACTGGACCCGGCGGCCGGTGTCCTCGTCGCCGAAGGCCAGGGTCACCGCCGTCGGGAGGCCCTGGGCGACCTCACGGGCGAAGCTCGGGCCGGAGAGGACCCCCGCGTTGACGGTTTGGTTTGACTCCTGGGACAAAATGGAGGTCATGGTCGAGAAGGTCTCGTCCTCGATGCCCTTTGAGGCGCTCACGTGGACGGCCCCCGGCCAGAGGTGCGGGAGGAATAGCCTGGCCACCAGGCGGAAGGCGTGGCTGGGGACGACCCAGACGACCGTCCCGGCACCATGGGCCACCTCTGCCGGGTCGCTGCTGACGACCATGGAGGCGGGCAGCCTCTGGCCCGGCACGAAGTCGCGGTTCTCCCGCTCCCTGGCCATGCGCTCGGCGAGCTCCGGCCTCCTGGCCCAAAGCCGGACCTTGAGGGCCTGGCGGGCGGCGTGCAGGGCCAGGGTGGTGCCCCAGGCCCCGGCCCCGATGACGGCCACCCGGCGGAAGTCCGGACCCTGGCCAGGCCCGATGGCTGTCTGACTGTCGATGTTCCCTCCCCCTTCCCTGGGCGGAAAAAAAATAGGTTGCCAAAGCGGGCAAACGCTGGTATACGGTTTATTTTCCCGCCGCCCGCGGCCGATAAGGGACGTGGGGGCCCTGACGACTCGCCCCCTTGGACCCAATCCCCGGGCGCGGGCCAGATTCCGCCAGCCACAGGGGACTGACGGCCGTTATCCCTGGTCGGCCCCGCCTGGCCGCTGGCTGGATTGACGCCTTAGGTTTAACCTATTTCGCCCAAGAATGCCAGAAAAAAACATGGCCCACTTCTTTGGCCCTTGATGGCCCGAACTTAGGCCCTACCAAAACCGTTCTCCAAAACCTAGTTGGGCCTTGCGCCAATTATTAAACTTGCTCCAGGCAATCAGATCCCGTTGGGGACTTATATGGTCTTGCGGTCGTCCCTCTAGCCTGAGCTTTCCCAATGTGGTTGGCTTTAAAGCCAAAATTGCCTGGACATAAAAAAAATATTGACTTTATCCTGTTTTTAAGTTTATCATACTTACGGCATTTTAACAGCCAATAGATTTTAATTCTAGGCAATAGTCTTAAAAACACTAGATATAGGCCTCCAAGGCAAGGCAGCGACTAAATATCGTGTCACAAGGGCCCCACAAGCCCTTATCTCGCGCTGGCCTGGGGCCGGCGGCCTGGAGACGCCCATGGACGGGCCCCCAGGCGCCCTGCCGCCCGGGCCCCGTCCATGGGCGGCCGACATCCCCAACCCAGTTTCAAGGAGGCCGCACTGGTCCCGTAGCCACCCGGGGACGCGGAGTTTGTCATGAAACGTGCTCTTACAATCATCTCGGCTTTTCTGGCCCTAGCGCTGCTGGTGGCCCTTTCCGCCCCGGCCAGGGCCCAGGACGGGCAAGAGACGCAGGTCTACGTGGTCCAGCAGGGCGACACGGCCAACCGCATCGCCAAGCGCTTCTACGGCAAATCCAGCCTTGGATCCAGGCTCATGACCGCCAACCGCAATTTCCTGGCCAACCCCAAGAAGCTTACCCCGGGCGAGAGGATCTACATCTTCCCCGAGAGCACCCTGGCCCTCCGCCGCCCGGTCGAGATGCCGCCCCTCCCGGAGGTCTCGCCCTCCACGCTTTACAAGACCAACAAGCTTCTGCAGGTGGCCTTCCCGAAAAACATAACCTTCGCCGCCGACATCCGCGGCCTGGGCGGCTCGGGCGTCTCCAGGATCCGGATACACCGCACCGACCCCATCACGGGCAACGTGATCAATGACTACTTTGAGGTTCGGCAAGTCGGCGAGATAATCAGCTCCCAGGACCGCGGCGCCACCATCGTCAACGACGGCTTCTCCCAGACCTTCCCGGGCCGGACCCTCCTTTCGACCGGTGACATCGTCATCGTGCGCTTCAACGAGGACGTGGCCAAAATCCTGGACTCCGACACCTACGACGACCCGGATCCCTATTTCCGGTCCTTCCCGGTCTACACCATCGGGGCCACCATCAATGAGCCGGACAAGAAGAGCGCCAACTACGGCCAGCCCCTGGGCAACCTGGTCCGCTTCAGGGGGACCGTCACCATCGGCGCCAGGATCGAGGGCCTGATCCCGCCCTCCCAGTCGGTCTCCAGCAGGACCAAGCGCAATTCCCGCTACCACAATTCGGACCTCGACCCGGTCAGCTACGAGGGCGTCATCACCTATACCGAGGACCCCATCGAGATCGCCGACAAAGTGATGCTCTTCGTGCCGCTGGATCCCGGCCCTGAACGGCGCCTGGACTCGCCGTACGTCGAGCCCCCCGACACCTACGTGTCCCCTGGCCGCTGAGGTCGGCCTGCGGCCATCCGGCAAGGGTAACCCATTGGGCGAGTTTGCTTTTATCGCCAAGCCTTGGCTTTAACTTTTCCCCGTGGCTTCTAATAATATGTGATAATTACCGTGGCCCGGCCGGCCCTCCTGGCCACTCCCTGGGCCGCCCGGCGCCCCAGGCCGGCGGCCCCCATGGGCCCGGACGGCCGCCTTGGCCGCAAGGCCCTCGGCCCAGAGCTTGCCGATCCCCAACCAGAACCCAAAGAGGAGCGCCGATCCGCCCCTGGCCGCGGCCGGAGGCCCCACGGCGAGAAAAATGATGAATAGAACCCTAGTCATTGCCCTGGCCTTAGCGGTTTTGTCGTTAATCCCGGTGGCCTGCTCCCCCATCCAGGCCCCGACGACCGCCCTGAGGGGCTTTGAGCCCTGCGAGGCGGGTCGCTACCGCTCCAACCTCTTGGGCCTGCAGCGAGACTACCGCCCCCTGCGGGCCGACAGCTGCAAGGAGGGCCTTCTGCCCTTCGACATGGGCGCCTGGGTGGAGGCCCCCCTGAACTCCCACAAGGCCAAGGGCCTGCGGACCCTGATCCTGGGCTGCGCGAATTTGACACCGGACTCGGCCGACTGCAGCTATGGCGGCCCGCTGGGCCACTCGGTGACCCTGCAGACCAACTTCAACCTGTCCGTCTATCCCGACGTGGCCATCGTCCAGAGGGCGGTCCTGGCCTTCCACGTCCGCGACAACGTCGACTTTTTCGCCCAGACTGCCCAGCTCAGGGGACGGCTCATGACCACGGACATCCTCGAGAGCCTCGGCAGCCAGGTCCTCCAGCCCACGGTCCAGCCGGGCTGGGTCATCTTCGACATCACCGCCTTCGCGGCCAGGGCCATCAACGAGCGGCGCAATTCCGTCTCGTTCGAGCTCTCGCTGCCCTGCGGGCGCTCCGAGAACGAGCTGGTCACCATCAGCGTCCTCGATGAGGAGCCCAGGCTGATCGTCGAGTACAGGTAAGGACCCAGGCCCCTTTCCCCCGGACCCTGGCCCAGGAGTCCCCTCCTTCCCCTGGAAGGAACCTCATAGCGGAGTTTTACCATGAGAGCTGTTCTCACTGCCCTGGCCGCGCTGATGGTCATGACAGCCAGTGCCCAGGCCCAGGTCCACGATCCCGAGGTCCGCGTCTCCCAGCAACTGGTGGCCGATCAGGGTCTGTTTTTCGCCTTGGCCGAGGGCAACACCATGGCCATGGCCGTGGTGCGCGATCAGGGGGCGGACCCCAACGTCACCCTGGCCAGGCTCGGCCTCAAGCCCGAGGTCGTCTTCGGCAAGGACCAGAAGATCTTCAAGCAGCCCTTCAACACGGCCGGCTGGCCCATCCTTACCTGGGCCGTCTACCTGGGCGACGAACCCGCGGTCAACCTCCTCCTGAGGGCCGGGGCCAGGGTCAACGGCACCGACGAGTATGGGGCCACGGCGCTGCACTGGGCCGCCTGGGCCGGACGCCACAGCATAGCCAAGCTGCTGCTCAACAACGGGGCCTCCTGCCAGGCCCAGGACTTCAAGGGGGCCACGGCCAAGGACTGGGCCCTCATGGTCAGCCAGATCGACCTGGTCCGCCTGATCGACGGCCGCTCCTGCCGCAGGCAGGTCATCGGCGATGAGGACCAGGACGGCGTACCCGACGACCGCGACCAGTGCCCCGGCACCCCCAGGGGCGCCCCGGTCGACGACCGCGGCTGCTGGATAGTGGCCTACGCCGCCTTCTTCGACTTCGACAAGTCCGTCATCAAGAGCGAGTTCCTGCCCCACATCCAGCAGGCGGCCCGCGTCCTCTCCAACAACCCGGACATTAGCGTCCGGGTGGTCGGCCATACCGACCACGTGGGCACCGACGACTACAACTACGCCCTTGGCCTCAGGCGGGCCCAGGCCGTCATCCGGGAGCTGGTCAGGAACGGCGTCGCCCCGGGCCGTCTCCAGGAGGACTCCCGCGGCGAGTCCGAGCCCATCGCCGACAACGCCACCGGCGCCGGCCGGGCCAGGAACCGCCGCGTGGAGATCCACGTCGACCAGCCCGCCGGGGTCCTGCCCTAGAGCCCGTGCCTGTCCACCCGCCCGGGTGCCCCCTTTTGGGGGACGATGGCCGCGGTTGGCAACAGGCCAGCCGCGGCCCTTTCGTTTCCTGTCAGGATCGCCTGGTGGCAACCCCCACAAACAACCTGGCCAGGGCTGACTTAGTAGTGGTGCTATAGTGCCTTGTTTTTCACGATGACAGTCATCCACGTCTCCATTCCAAGAGCAAACAGTGCTTAGTCAGCCAGTCTGAGTATCCCTGCCCGTCAATGAAGAAAAACAAGGCACTTGACTCAATGAAGCTAAAACATCGTCAACCCAAAACGGATGACTGATTATCACCGCCCAGACATATCCGGCCATGCCTACTTGGAACCCAAACCCAGTCTCGGTCACACAAGAGAATAATGGGATTTTTAGGCCTTTCTCTTTGATAACTTAAGTTTTTACTGTACGAACCTGTCATGAGCAATGCGATGTAAATTGAGGCATTTTTGTATTGCCACGAAGCTCGGTGGGGATGGCGGCCAAGACATCCCTGGTCCTTTCTACGCAAGGGAATTCAACAGTATCCGATAAAACGAACTTCTGGGTACCGGTGATTCATCACAGCGGCAGTAAGACGGTGTTTTCACACATGATAAAGTATAAAAATCTAACACTACAGGGACAAAATATTTTTACGGTTAAAAAAAGACTAAACAAGACTCCATAAATCGCACTATGAGCAGTTGCCGCCGGGATGGACGGTTGCTCCGATTTCAGACGTGTGCATCGTAAATCCTCGCAATACAGTTGACGATTCATCGCTTGTATCGTTTGTGCCTATGGCTTTGATAGACGAAGGCTTTTCAAACCGTTTTACCTTTGAGGAAAGACCTTGGGAAAAAGTAAAAAATAGTTTCTCTCATTTTCAAGAAGGTGACGTTGGACTTGCCAAAATTACTCCGTGCCTTGAAAACAGAAAGTCTATTGTTTTTCGCTGTTTGACTAACGGAATAGGAGCAGGAACGACAGAACTGCACATTTTTAGACCGCTCTGTAACGACACGATTTTACCTGATTATCTATTGTGGTTTTTCAAGAGTGAGAGATTTATCAACGGTTGTATCGGTGCCTTTTCAGGTGCTGTAGGCCAGCAGCGTATCGGTAAAGATTATGTTGCCGCTACTTATCTGCCTTTACCACCTGTTTCGGAGCAGCGCCGCATAGTAGCAGCAATTGAATCCTCGTTTGTCGTCATTAACGAACTTGAGCAGCACAAGGATGAGCTTGCCATTGCCATCGCTGCCGCCAAATCCAAAATACTCTCCCTTGCCATATGCGGCAAGTTAATACCCCAAGACCCGGACGATGAACCGGCCAGCGTCCTTCTAGAGCGCATCCTGGCAGATCGGGAAAAGCTCGGTAAAGCGGGTAAAATTAAACGGAAACAAGGCAAAAGTGCCATTGTTCGAGGTGATGATAACTCTTATTACACAGGCTTGCCAGACTCATGGATAGTGGCAAGGATTTGTGATGTGTGCGAACCGCAGGAAACAAAACGGCCAGCAGGGGAATCTTTCCGCTAT
>JAISEK010000109.1 GCA_031264145.1 Deltaproteobacteria bacterium | reverse complement strand
AACTACGATAAATTGTTCCTCAATGTGTCTATGGCTATTTGCCAGCATAATCAAGAAGAAATGCTAAAGCTACCAGCTAAAGCTGGTGGTTTTAATCCACCAAAAAAGAGACAATAAATTTAAGATATAGATTATCAAGCTGAGTAATAATAGTTGATATTTCTATATTTTGATCATTATCTTATTTTCCCATTATATACCTACTCTAAAAGGTCATAAAATTTTCTTAGGCACATTATTACATTATGGCAGTGTAACATAAAGCTTGTCAAATATATAATAAAATTCCATAAAATTCTGTGAGCCCATATATTTCCAACTCATGGCAATCCAAAAATCTATGATATATAATCTTACGTGATTTGACGTTTGCGCCCGTGATTAAAATAGAGCCATAAACCAAGGAGGCGGATTGTCTTGGACGAACGCGCGGAATATTGGCTATCATTAGCCGATTATGACATTCAAACTGCGAGGGCTATGCTCCAAACAAAAAGATACCTTTATGTGGGCTTTATGTGTCACCAGACAGTCGAAAAGTCCTTAAAGGCCGTTATTGCCCGTGATTGTGCGGATGACGAAATACCACCGAAAATTCATAATCTGCTGAAACTAGCAGAAAGCGCCAGGCTGTTTTGCGCTATGTCGCATGAACATCAGGCATTTATCAAAAAATTAAATCCAATGAACGTTCAAGCTCGCTATCCTGGGTACAAGCACGCCATTGCGGCTGGTTTGAACGAGGAAATGTGTAGAGAGTTAATAGAGGGAACAGAGGATATTTTATGTTGGATAAAGCGACAGTTATAAGCACGGTGAAGAAGTACGCCGATGCTGTGGTAAGAGAGTTTTCACCCGTCGCTGTCATTCTGTTCGGGTCCTATGCGAAGGGAGAGGCGAGCGATGAAAGCGACATTGACGTTGGGATAGTTTTCAATGGCTTTACTGGCGACTGGTTGAAAGCATCGTCCAGGTTGTGGAATTTGGCGTATGATATCAGCTGGGACCTCGAGCCCCATTTGCTCGATGCGACACAGGATAAGAGCGGTTTCGTCAAACACGTTTTCAAAACAGGGCTAGTCATATATCAAGCGTGACAGATTTTTCAAAAAAAGCCGTGAAAATACCTGCTATAGGTCGGGGAAATATGACTGATTACGAACGGATTCGGCCTTCAGTTCGGTGTCGGCGGTCGTCGCTTTGGAGGCATCGCTAAATAAACAATTTATATTAAAAGGTTTTTAGAGCAATGTAAATGATAAAAAATTTATACCCTTGAGTTTATGGATAGCGATACTAATATATATAAACATATGGTTATTATATTTAATAAAAATACTAACCTATATAATATGTGCATATATCATTAAAAAACTGGCTAGAGATCAAAATAGATAGAGACAAAGGTATCCTGCTTTGAAAGCGTTTCCTCTTCGTTGTACTTTGTCAAGCAAGGAAACACGGGCGTCAAAGGCTTTGATTTGACGGGACCCAAAAAGGCGGAATCTTTGCCGGGCCCTCCAACTCTTGGCCCTGCCGAGGTCAACACCAGTCGGCATTGGTGCCGTGGTCCTCATGCCCTTCACCGTGGGCGACACCTGTGGAGGGCTGACATGGGGGGTGACATCTTGGGGAACGCAAAGGCTGGCAAAAGTGGCCAGTCGATTCTGACCATAGTCGCTGTGGCCATTTCGCTGATCGGCCTGCTCGACGCCTACTTGGACTATAGGAGGGCGACCAGGAGAATGGCCCGAGACGCCGCCAAAGCGGCGCGGCCGCTTGCTGGGACCCATGAGGATGGCGATGGCAAGATCGATGATGAAATGTTGAATAAATTAAATTATGATATAATTGAATTTAAATAATAACAATAATTAATTTTTATACTTAATATTTTATTTACTAAAGAAATAAAATCCATGAAAAAGCAAAAGACTATTAATAATAGATCAATAGACATGCCTTTAAAAAACAATCCAAAAATAAAGATCGCTCCTGGCGTCAGAGCCACAAGCAGTGAGGAGGAGATAGAGTCAATTGTTAATGAACATGGAATTCCTGGAACTGGATATACGGTAAGCACACCACAAGAATTATCCAAATGGTTAAAGAACTTATGCAGACGATGATGGCAGCCTTCACAACATCGGACATGTTTTTCATGGCGAGAATTTCGACATGGCCATGAAAAACATGGGATAAAGCGGCAATGGACCAAGAAAAAATATCAGCCGCGGCGGGGGCCAAACGCCCAGGGGCGGCCAAAAACGCCCCTACCGTCATATTGCTGGTGGTCCTGGGGCTGGGCACCATCGGCCTGGTGGCCCTCCTCTACCTATACTGGCCGAGGTTCCAGAGGGCCCCCTCCATCGGGCCCGACAGCCACTCGCGCTCGGCCGTTGGCTTTGCCGGCCTCCACGAGCTCCTGCGGGCTGCCGGCCCGGGCGCCGGGCGGGTCCCGTTTTCCGAACAAGATCCGGACCTGCGGGGGCTCTACGTCGACGCTGGCCGGAACGCGGTCTTCCTGCCGGACGATGACCGGCCCTGGAGACTGTTCGTGGGCCAGGGCGCGGTGGTCGTGTTCCTGGAGAAATGGGGCTTTGGCCTTGATCTGGAGAACAAGAACTGGGTGGCCGACCAGGAGCCGCTGTCGCCCGAGGCCAGCGCCCTGGGCCTGGAGGGCCTCCTGGGGCCTGGCTTCGGGCCCACGATCGTGAGCCGGCCCTGGCCCCGGGGCGACGACTTCGCCATGGCCTTCGAGGCCCCGGCCCCGGCCGGACTGGATGAGATCCACCTGATCCGCGAGGGGTCCCTGGAGCCGGTCGTCTGGACCGGGGACGGGCTCCTGGTCGGGCGCCGCCAGTTGGGGGGCCTGGCCGTGTACCTGGTGGCCGATCCGGACGTGGCCAACAACATGGGCCTGGGGCTGGGGCAGAACGGGGCCTTCGTCCTAGGGCTGTTTGCCCACGTCATGGGGAGGGAGGGCCTTTCCGGGCCGATCCGCTTCCTTGAGACGGTCGGGGAACGCTACACGCCCAGCCACAGGCTGGAATCCTGGGGTGACCCGGCCCCCCTCATAAACTTCCCCCCGGCCGTCGTCACCATCCTGGCCCTGGCCTCGGGCCTCATGGCCCTGGCCGCCCTGGGAGGTCGCTTCGGCGGCCCCGGGGCCGGGACTGGGGAGACCGTCTTCGGGAAGTCCAAGCTGATAGCCAACAGCGCGAGGCTCATGGCCCGGGCTGGCCTCCTCCCGTCGGTGGTCGAGGGCTACCTGGCGATGAGCGTGAGGAGGGCGGCCAAGGCCATCCATGCCCCCGCCCATGCCGGGGATCTGCCGTACTGGCTCGACCGGGCGGCCAGGTCCAAGGGCATCGGGCTCAGCGCGGGGGCCATCCTGGAGAGGGCCAGTCTGGCCAAGGGAAGGCCCGACGAGCTCATGGGCTGCGCCCTGGACATGCACGAATTCCGGAAGGAGCTGGAAAGTGGACCTAGCCGCCCTGGCCATAGCGGCCAATAACCTGAGAGACGAGATCGCCAAGGTCCTGGTCGGCCAGGCCCAGGCCGTGGACCTTCTCCTGGCCGGGCTCCTGGCCGGGGGCCACGTGCTGCTGGAGGGCGTCCCCGGGACGGGCAAGACCCTTCTGGTCCAGGCCCTGGCCGGGGCCCTGGGCCTGAGGTTCGGGCGCATCCAGTTCACCCCGGACATGATGCCGGGCGACATCCTGGGGACCAACCTCTTCAACTTCCAGACCAACGAGTTTTCCCTGACCCCGGGGCCGATCTTCACCCAGGTGCTGCTGGCCGACGAGATCAACCGCACCCCGCCCAAGACCCAGGCCGCCCTCCTGCAGGCCATGAACGAGCGGCGGGTGACCATCGACCGGCAGACCATCCCCCTGGGCGACGAGTTCATGGTCGTGGCCACCCAGAACCCCATAGAGCAGCAGGGGACCTACCCCCTCCCGGAGGCCCAGCTGGACCGCTTCCTCTTCAAGGCGGTCATCGGCTACCCGGCGCGGGAGGAGGAGATCGAGGCGGTCAGGCGCCACGGCCAGGGGACGGTCCTGCCGGAGCTGGCCCTGATGGGCATAAGACAGGTCATGGACGCGGCGATGCTGGGGGAGGCCCGCCGGACGGTCTCGGCGGTCACCCTCTCGGACGATCTGGCCGCCTACGTGGTGGATCTGGTCAGGGCCACCAGGGAAAGCCCCATCATCGAGACGGGGGCCTCGACCAGGGCGGCCACCATGCTGGCCGCGGCCTCCCGCTCCTGGGCCGCCCTCTGGGGCCGCCCGTACGCGATCCCCGACGACGTGAAGTTCCTGGCCAAGCCGCTGCTCAGGCACCGGCTGGTCATGACCCCGGCCTCGGACATGGACGGCATAACCCCAGACCAGGCCATCGAGACCATCGTGGCCCAGGTCCCGGCCCCCCGATGAGCCCACCCAGGGCCAGGCTGGCGATCCGTCCCACGCCCAGGCTGGCCTGGCTCTTCGCCCTGTCGGCGCCGCTGGCCGCCCTCCTCGTGTCCGGCTTCGGGAGCCCCTCGACCTGGGCCCTGGCCTACCCGGCCATGTGCCTCCTCCTGGGTGCCCTGGACCTCCTCCTGCGGCTCGGGCTCAAGGTGCGGATGTCCTTCGATTTCCCGAGGACGCTGCCCCTGGGCCGGGAGGGGCGGATAGCCGTCAGGCTTGACGCCGGGGCCCTGGGGGCCCCCGTCCTGGCCGAGGCGGCCATCGAGCTGGCGGGGCCGCTGGCCGACACCCCCGTCCACAGGGTCTCGGGCCCCATGACGCCCGCCGGGCTGGAACTCTTCTTCCCCGTCAGGCCCGCCCGCCGGGGAAGGCTGATCCTGAGGGCACTGTGGCTGCGCTGGAGCGGGCCGCTGGGCCTTTGCCGCTTCCAGGTGGTCTGGCCCCTTGGCGAGTCGGCCATCGAGTCGGTCCAGGACGTGGGCGGCATCCACGGGGAGGCCCTCTCCTTCTTCCAGAGGGAGGCCAGCCTGGGCCAAAAGAGCCAGCCATTCCGGGGAGAGGGCTCGGAGTTCGACTCCCTGATGGAATACTCCCAGGGCATGGACAACCGCCTCATCGACTGGAAGCGCTCGGCCCGCCACCACAGGCTCCTGGCCAAGGATTTCAGGCAGGAGCGCAACCACCACATCATCCTGGCCTTCGACACCGGGCGGCTGATGAGGGAGCCGGTCATGGGCCTGACGCGCCTGGACCACTACGTAAGGGCGGCACTCCTGATGGCCTGGGTGGGCATTAGGAGCGGGGACATGGTCGGGGCGGCTGACTTTGCCCTCAACTTCAACGCCTTTCTCAAGCCGGGGCAGGGAGCCACCCATTTCTCCAGGCTCCAGAGGTTCACCGCCGCCCTCGGCTACGGCGGCGACGAGACCAACTTCGCCGCCTCCCTGGCCGAGCTGAAGAACAGGACGCCCCACCGCTCGCTCGTGGTCGTCTTCACCGAGTTCATCGACGTCATCTCGGCCGAGTTTCTGGTCGAGGGCCTGGGCTTTCTGGCCAGAAGGCACACGGTCGTCTTCGTGAGCACCCCCGACCCCGTCCTGGCAGGCCTCCGGGACAGGGCCCCGTCAAGCCTGGAGGACCTGGCCGGCTCGGTCATCAGCGACGGCTTCGCCCGTGACCGGGCCATAGTCCTGGAAAGGGTGGCCAGGCTGGGGATCCAGGCCATCGACGTCCCGCCGGCGGCCCTGGGCGCGGCGGTGCTGAACAGGTACCTGGCCATCAAGCAGAGGGGAATCCTGTGAGACCGGACGCGCCGGCACCGGCCCCCCTGGGGCCCCCCGCCGGGGGCGGGCCGTCGGCCCAGCCCGGGGCCGGGGGCACCGCCCCCTGGGACCAGCCCGGGGCCGGGAGCGCGAGGGATCTCAGAAGCGCCCGCTTCCGGAAGGGCCGCGAGGAGAGCTGGGACAGGCTCGACAGGCTGGTGACCAAGCTGGAGAAGAAGGGCCTGGGAACCCTGACGGCCAATGAGGCGGTGGAGCTGCCCATGCTCTACCAGGCCGGCCTCTCCTCCATGGCCGTGGCCAGGGGCACCATACTGGACCGTAACCTCCTGGACTACCTCGAGGGCCTCTCGCTCAGGGCCTACCTGGTGGTCTACGGCCCCAGGACCTCCATCCTGGAGGTGTCGGCCAGGTTCATCTCGAATGGCCTCCCGAGGGCGGTCTGGGCCCTGAGGTTCCACGTCCTGGTCTCTTTCCTGATCCTGTCTCTGGCCACGGTGGCCGGCTTTCTGGCGGTCATCTCGGATCCGGGCAACTTCCCCGACCTGGTCCCCCCGGAGCTGGCCTCGGGCCGGGACTTCAAGGCCACCTCGGCGGAGTTGGCCCTGAGCATCTTCGGCAACTGGGAGAACCTCGAGGAGGCCCTGATCCACTTCGCGAACTCGCTCTTCCGCCACAACACCATGGTCGCCATCCTCTGCTTCAGCCTGGGCTTCTGCCTGGGCGTGCCCACCGTCCTCGTCCTGATTTCCAACGGCCTCACCCTTGGGGCCATGATCGGCCTTTTCCAGGCCAAGGGCCTGGGGCTGGAGTTCCTGGGCTGGCTGTCCATCCACGGGACGACCGAGCTTTCGGCCATCGTCCTGGCCGGGGCGGCCGGCCTGGGCGTCGCCGAGAAGATTCTCCTGCCGGGCCAGGGCCCGAGGCTCGCGAACCTGGCCCGGCACGGCCGCGACGCCGCGGCCGTCATGGTCGGGGTGGTCATGATGCTCCTGGTGGCCGGAATCCTGGAGGGCTGCTTCAGGCAGCTCATCGACGACACGGCCTTGAGATTCCTGGTGGCCCTGACGGCCTTCTCCTTCTGGCTCTGGTACTTCTCGAGGGGTGGCCGGGCGGCCGGCGACGCCCAGGCCTTTCGGGACGGCCGGCGCGCCAGGCGGCGGCAGTGAGCCGGGCCGGCTCGCGGAAGATCGCCCTGGACCTGGTGGCCGCCAGGTCCAGGAGGACGATCATGAGCCCGGAGGGCCTGCCCCTGGCCATGAGACTGGCCCCCCTGGGGGCCAGGATCTCCGCCTTTGTCCTCGACATGCTCCTTATGGCCATCTCCATCGCCTTCACCGACTATCTGCTGACGCTGACCTTCTTTTCCTTCCATGTCTCCTGGTCCCTGGCCAAGCTGCTCTCCTTCGCCGTGTTCAACCTCTACTTCGTCTACTTCGAGTTGGCCTGGAGGGGCCGGACCCCGGGCAAGGCCCTGGCGGGCATCAGGGTCGTCAGCCGAGGGGGCGGCGAGCTCTCGCCCGCGGCCATAGTGGCCAGGAACCTGACCAGGCTCATCGAGCTGCTCATCCCCCTCATGTTCCTGATGGCCATGGGGCAGGGCCTCATGGCGAAAGATCTCTCGGCCATCTGCTTTGGCTGGATAATCGTCGGCACGGCCCTGCCGTTGTTCAACCGGGACAGGCTGCGCCTAGGCGACCTGATCGGCGGGACCGTGGTCATCTCGATGCCCAGGATGATCCTGACGCCCGACCTGGCCGTGGCCCAGGGCGGGGCCCCAGGCGGGGAGGCCTTCGCCTTCACCCCCGAGCAGCTGGCCATCTACGGCTACCACGAGCTCCAGATCCTGGAGGACATCCTCCGCCGGGCCGACGGGCTGCCCATCCCCAGGGGTGACCCCGTCCCTGGCCTTGAGGTCGCGGCCGCCAGGATAAGGGAACGGGTGGGCTACGCCGACGAGATCCCCCCGGGCCTCGAGCGCCGGTTCCTGGCCGACTTCTACGTCGCCCAAAGGGCCGTCCTGGAGCGGGCCCTCCTTTTCGGCTTCCAGAAATGGAACCAATACCTGCACCTCATATCGGCCTCGGCCCTGGCCGCGGGCCGACGTCCCGAGCCGATCCGAATCCCCAGGCCAGGGCCGCCCACCGGGCCGGCGGCTAATTGATGCCCGCAATATGGGAACCATGGCCAGCCGTCGCCTGCGGGAAATGGCCGACGCGGTTATCGCCAAAACCGCCGAAGCCTTTGAGCTGGGAGAGATGGAAGATGAACAGGGCTTCTGCGCCGTGGCCGCGACGGAAGATATAGCCAAGCAGGACTTCATCCTCACCCCCGGCCGCTATGTCGGCCTCGCCGAGCAGGTAGACGACGGCGAACCATTTGAGACCAAGATGGCCCGCCTGACTGGCGAGCTTACCGTCCTGTTCTAGCAAAGCCATGAGCTGGAAGATGAAATCAAAAAGAGGCTAGGGGCCATTGGCTATAACATTTAGAGGTGAAAATCATGACTCCGGCTTTAGATTTATCCGGCTTGATGAAGGCGGTGGAAGCTCTGGGCAGCAGCCTTGATGTCTATGATGAGCGTACTGGCGAAGGCGCATCGCCCAGAGAAAAAGAAGTGTTGCGAGCAGGGGCGATACAGGCATTCGGGTTTACCTATGAATTATGCTGGAAGGCAATGAAAAGATGGATTGAGGTAAACGTGCATCCTGAACCAGTGGACGGCGTGACCCGGCGGGAGTTGTTTCGAGTCGCTGCGGAGAATAGACTTATATCCGACGTGAACAAATGGATGGGCTTTCACAATAATCGCAATAGCACGTCGCATACCTATAATGAAAACGTAGCCGAAGAAGTATTTATCGCTGCCCGTCAGTTTTTCCCTTGCGCCAAAGATTGCCTGACAAAGTTGGGGTCACGCTAAATGATTTGCGCAACAAATGATGAGATGAATCTTATTCAAGATATTCTTCATTTTTACGGAGCCAAAAAGGGGAAGTGTGGGCCTTTGGGTCACGCCAAAGATGGACGAACAAAGATTACTCCGATCTTGACCTAGCCATAGTCGGGCACAATAAACAGCCAGTTGGCCAGGTCAGGAATGAAAAGACTGCCCGTCAGGGGCCTCATGGCCGTGACCTTCCAGGTCATGTTCAAGAGCCTTGCCGAGAATAATGGAAGAATCACGAGATACGTCGTCCAAAAGGCAAAAAGAAGACGAGCGTGAGCTGATAAGGCTTTCAGACAAGTCTCATTGGCTTGAATGCGGTACTATACCCAAAATTAGGACTTTAGTTATTGTTTATAACTAAAGTCCTAATTTGTTTTTACCGGCCTGACTTGACACTGCCGATTTCCCCTTCATCTGGGCTCATGTCTGGCCTCAGCAATGCTTGTTTCAAAAAACATGGGTTTTCGCAGTCGAATCAATGAACGGATCGAGCAGACCTTCAAGGTAGCGTCGTGTCAGCAAGACCAATGCGGCACGGCCAGGGGTCATTTTTGGAACGGCATGGTCATGGGTCATTTTCTCAGCGGCAGGCGTACCAGCAGGTTCATAAACCATGATATTGACTTCAGGCAACCGTGATAACGCCGCCTCCATGCAAGGCTTGACTTCGCTCCAGCTTAATCCGCCCAACCCACATCCAAGCGGAGGCAAGGCTATGGATTTTATTTTTCGCGCCCTGATGACATTGACCAGATCGATAAGCCCATCTTTAATGTCTTCAATCCGGCTTGCGTTTCGCCAGTGGCATTTGGTGGGGAAGTTAATGATGTATTTGGGATTTAGTAGGCTGCCCGTGGGATACGTCAGCATTTTGCCTAATTCTACTTCCTTGTTTTTACAAGCTGCTTTGTAAAAATTGAAATTATCAGGAAAGCTCTTTTTAAATTGCAAGGCAATCCCGCGTCCCATTATGCCGACACAGTTTACCGTATTCACAATTGCCTCAGCATTATCATTAAGTAAATCACCATTTTTATATATAATCATCGTCTTACCCTATATCATCAATAACACCAGCTGCGTTCAACCGATATTGGCAGATAGGGAATTTCATTGGCGAGAAATCTAGAAACTTCTGATAATATCTTTGATGAATATACACCAATTTCTCCATAAGCCAACAATGAAAACAACATTCAAGAAGAAATTCCGCTTGTTTCCTTTCCCGAAGTTGGCTCCATTGCCTTGCTTGTACCGCTCCCCAGGTAAATTAATATTTAACTTTTAATATTTACATAAATTATAAATTTAATATTTATCCGTAATTCTCATTTTTTTTCGAGCTATAAAAAATTCGATTAATTTGTCATAGGGAATACCCTGGGTATTGGTGCCCTGTTTCCTTTAGATTTTGCTGCCACCTGGGCCGGCCTCTGGCACGTTTCAGGTCAGGGTTTGCTGTAGTTGAGGCGGGACCGGGTCAGATTTCACTTTATTTCTGCTGCCCCTGGGTCTGCC
>JAISEK010000108.1 GCA_031264145.1 Deltaproteobacteria bacterium | reverse complement strand
GATGAGTCCACCCCGACGTATCTCGCTCTCAGGTTTCCGCTCCCATGCGCTTTTTTTATCATGTCGAGAAGCAGGCTGTTTTTTGTCTCAAAAACTAGATCCTCGGGTATTTTGCATTTTTTGGACAAATCTGAGTATTCAACAGAAAACCACTTTTGGGGCATGTACAGTTTCCAGTCGTATATGCCGTATCCATTCCCGTTCACGAACCCGACCATCGGCGCCACCTGGCAGTTGTCGATCTTTCCGCTATTTCCGCGGTACTGGCGGGACACTCCGACCGATTTTTCGCCTTTCTTCGGATAACCAGTGTCATCGCCGGTTATCATGCCCTCATCGCCAGCGAGCAATCTTGAGAGGTCGGACTGGTAGGCGGCCTTCATCGCCCCGTCGTCCCACTTGGCGTCGGCCATGAATTTCGTCAGCGTCCTCACGCCTCCTGGACCGGAGAACGCGAGGGCGATTGGCTCGATTGATTTTCTATTTATATCGCTGAGCATCCCCTGTACCATCATGGCAAAATGATGGTGATGTTCCTTCCTTCCAAGGTATGGTGTATATGATGAAATATGCCCCGCCAGCATTTGCCTCACGTCATCGTCGGAGATATCATTGACGCCTATCTGTTTGATCAGGGAACCGCACCACTGGGGAATACCATTGATCATGACCTCAATCTCCTCCACTGGATCGGCCAGCCGGTCCACGCTGGGTTTAAACTTAAGCATGAGGCTTTTGTCGAGGACGTACACGTATATGGCCTTCTTGTTCCCGTGGTGGACGAATCCCGTCCTGCTCCTCCCATATCCCTGGGTCAGGCCCAGATGGATCCAGTTCGCGGCCCTGTAGCATGTCCCGTCAAACCTGGCGCCGTCGACGAATGTCTCGACCATCGCTGGGACGACGCCGTATTTGTCCGCCCAGTCCAGCTTGAGCGCCCTCAGGCTCTCGGCGAGGGTGGCCGAGGCAAGATTCTTCATCCTTACCCACGGCAGGATCAGGAACCTGTTGTTCTCGACGAGCCGCGGCAGCCACTCCTTCCGCTCCTGCCCATCCCAGCCGACGAACCTGTCCCGGGGTCCCAACCTGAACGCCGCGGCGCAGAAACTGATGGCCCCGACGATGATTTCCTCAAGGCATATGAGATACTTGAGCCTGCTCCCGACCATCTCGGCGGAACCGAGGTAATGCCATCGCCCGACAAGCTTGTCCCAGGTCCGTTCGAACCTCGTCTCATCGACGCGAAGCAGCCGCGGACGTCCTTGTCCCGCCAGACAGCCTGTCATTGGTTTTTCCAGAATCCTGTAGGTCGCCATACGATTTCCCGAATGAAGAATACCAGGTGACGTTTCAATTGTTAAGGCCCAAAAAAGACGATTTTGGATCCCGCGAGCTGACATCCTGGACCCCCATCAATCCAGTGTACTTGATCGTATTTCAACTGTTAAGCCATAAAATTAACTATTTTGAGTTTTTAAATTCGTAAGTTGATATTGCCCCGTTTAGAGAATATCAGATGGAAAGTCAAATTTCAAGCAAAAAAAGTTCCATGTAGTATTATGCCGAATGGCAAGATAAATATCGCACTGTCATGATAAAAAATTCGTCCTGTGCACATGGACGTTCAGGATGCCCTCCAGGTCGAGGCCATCGACGGACCTGTGGACATTGGTCTCATGCAAGGGGGGCGTACCTGTCATCCCAATGGGGAAGGAATTTGCCGGTCACGAAGGCGTTAGCCTCCTCGATGGTCGTGATGCCCCTGAGCCTCATCATCTGTGGCAGCCGATCCTGGAGCGTCTCGGACTGCCTCTCGACCCGCCCCTTGGCGGGGCCGACCAGGCGTAAATCAGCCGAACCCCCAGAGAGTCCATGGCCCTCTGGATTTGGGTCACGATGGGGTTCCATTCGGGCTCCAGGGCCCTCGCCAGGGCCCTGGAGCCTTTGGGAGGGTTGTCGGTGAAGTGGGAGGCCCTGTCGTCGGACGTACAAGGATACGGGACGGCCGTGGAGCCTCATATAGCGTGGCAGCAGGTCCATGTTGGTCTTGGCGGAGTCGTCGTCGGGTAACCTGAAGTCGATCCTCTCCTTGTCTTTTGGGTTCCGCCTTTGAAGCTCCTGCACCTGGCGGATGGAATGCCGGCTCGGCTTTGTTTTGCCAGCCATTGGCTGAACCTCCTGGACGATTGGGATGTGGCGATCTTTGCCAGGAGGAGTCTTAGGTCATTTCTAGTGTTGGCTAAAGCCTCCAGGTCATTTCTATGGTGGGCTTGAAGCCGATTCGCGGGCGAATCGCGTCTTGCGAAAGAAGCCCCTTTTTTAAGAGTATATGAGTATATAAATTGGATATGACTACTATTGCTGCAATCTATTCGGTCATTTTTATTGTGGCCTTATATTTGGTTTTGCGTTGGCATTATTTTTGCCGTGGGATTATCAAGCATGGGATGCCAAGCTTGACTTGGCGGTCATTTCTATAGTGGCCTTGTCGTCAAAAAAGAGGTCTTTTCTATCGTGGCCTTGATACCAAAAATAAGAGGTCATTTCTATCGTGGCCTTAAATTTGAAGTGGTCATTTGTATTGTGGCCTTGTTCACCTAAAAGCGGTCATTTCTACTATTGGCTGACATTGATGACGGTCACTTCTATTGTCACTATAGGAGGTCATTTCTATTGTCGGCTGACAGCCGGATTTTGGGCTTATTTTGATTTAGGTACAACTCTGAAATTGAAAGCAACAATTATAAGACAAGATAATGCATTATATTATAAGTATATATTAATCTCTATTATAAATTTTACAACAAAAAAGACGAATAATTATATTAATAATATAATATTCCTACATAAGAAAATAATAGATATAAATTGATCATAAAAGGCTTCCTGCAAGGAGCCAGACGCCGCCCGGCTGGTGTTCGGGCCAGGCCGAAGACGGGCCTTCCGTGTCCCCCAAGAAGGCCGGCAAGGGCAAGGAGGTCTGAACGGGCCTGGTCAGGCGAGGCCGCCATTGTAACGGCGGCTGGCCAAAAAATAGGGGCCTGGATGGCCCTTTTTATCCCCTCGGCAGCCGAATCAGCCCAGGTCTATATCAGGAAAGCTTCGTCCTTCAAGGATGGGAAGAGAGGTTTCCCCTTTTCGTCGCTGCGGGCCAGCCATGGCCCCAGTTGCCTCCCAGGCGGCTTTGTTGATAGGGCACAGCTGTTTTTGCCGGTCATTTGTTCCGTCAGTTTACGGCGTCCTTGGTTTTTCCGCCGGAGCCCATGCGTCGGTGAGAGTCAGGCCAGGAGGTTGACGGTCATCGGCCCAGATGGCCATGGCCACGCAATCCTCCCTATGTGCCAAAATCACCAATAAACACTACATTCGATCATGCCTTTTACCGGCCGCCGGGTCGAGAAAAAGGCGCAAGGTCTTGTGCGGCGACGCTTTGCGGCGGTCCGGCGAATCGTACGGAATGGCCTTCCGTAAGATTCGGCCTCTCCGTCAGCAGCCCACCACGTGTATGGTCTTGTCCTCGTGGCCCATGGTCTCCCAGGACAGCTTCCTGTCCCATGGTTTCCCGAAATCCTTGTCGAAGACGACCAGCCAGCCCTCGGAGGCCCAGCATTTGTCCACGTAGCCGGACAATTGCTTGATGCTTTCGGCGCGGGTCTTGACGCCCTTGATCTTCACCTCGACTGGATAGCGGCGTCCCTTGTAGGTCACGCATATGTCCACCCTGGTCCGTCCCAGGGCGTACTCCATTTTTATGTCTGCCCCTCCGTTAAGGACACTTTGCAGGAAGGCGTACAGGACCAGGTGGGCCAGGGCCTCGTTGGCCTGGTCGGTCAGGGTCTTCTTTATGTCGTCGAACAGATCCCGCCAGATGGCGTTGTTGTCGACGGTGACGTCGGCCTTTTCCAGGGCTTTGCCGATGCTGGTGACCAGCGAGCTTTTCTTGGCGTATTTATTGGCCATTAGGGTGCTGTTTTCTCGCCAGTAGACCTGGAAGTCCTTGAGAAGGCCGTCCATGTCCAGGCCCGCCTCGTCCATCCATTTGCGGCCGAACCCGTCCGGCAGGCCGGTATCCAGCCCTGTGGTCAGCAACCTCAGGATCACCTCCTGGTAGATGGGGTTGGCCGGCCTGTCGCCAAGCCTACCGTCCTGGCCTTTTTTGAGAAGCCCCAGGTCTATGGCGTACTGGCGGTCGTCCCCGGAAAGCTCTGCCGGGTATGACCCGGCCCCGATAAGGACGGCCTCCATGACCCTTCGGACCCTTGGCTCGTCCAGCCGCGCCCTGAGTGAGTCGAAATGCGTGTCGTTCCGCAGGATCAGGTCATGGGCGGCCAGATCGATGACCGATCCCGAGACGGTTCGCGAACAATCGCTTCCGAGCTGCCTCACGATTGCCTCGTCGGCCAGTGCGTTGACCAGCCATGGTTGCCCCTCGGTCCAGTGCCAGGCCCGGTCTATGGCGGCGGGCTCAAAGGCCTGCCCAGTCTCGGCCGTGTGTTGGCCATAGAGGGCCAGAATTTCATCCCTGGTGAAATTATTCAGGGTCAAGGATTCCTTTTTTATGTTGAAGGGGCTGGCCAGCCCCCTTGACTCGGAATCGGGACTGACCTGGGCGATGTAGTCCCGTATGTCCCTCATGCCGATCAAGGAGAGCGATCTTGGGAATTTGGCGGCTGATGGGTTTCTTTCGTTATAGCCCTGGCGAATTTGCCTCAGAAAAGGAACGAGCGGCCCTGGGGCCAGGCAGTCGGCCTCATCGAAAAAAACGACCAGATCCTTGTCTATATTGACGCTTATGTAATTCAGCATTTTATTAATTTTGATTGAAAAATCAGATTGCGGCAATGAATCGTCAGGAAAGGATATTCTGACAAAAGCATCGATTTCGGATCTTTTTAATGATAGATTGATTTGGTTTAAGATTGACGTCATGGCCGTCTCGACGTCGGTGACGTCGTCCAGGGCCTCAAGCGAGCAATACAAGGCGTAATATTTTCCGTCCTCGTTGATTTTGTCCCTCAAGGCCGTCAAATACGTGGTCTTCCCAGACTGGCGCGGGGCGTGGATGACGAAATAGAATTCACCTTCAACCATGTCCGTGACGTCAAGGCGAGGGAGGGCCGGAAGCATGAAGTGTTTGAGAGGGTCGCAGACCCCAACCGTGTTGAAGCGTCTCGTCGGTCTCGTGGTCATGTTCTCTCCAGGGTCGGCTTGATGTTTTTTTGTGCCCGTTGGACCAGGAGCTGGCCTGGCCTGCTTGGCCCGTTCCGCATCCACGGTCATCAGATGTTACCCCAAAAATGCGGGCCAGGTAAATCAGGGGAGCCGGTTTCATGGCCGTCCTTCCGATGGCTGGGCTCGTCGCCTGACTGCCGCCAGGGCCTGGACAAAAAGTCGATGGACGATGTTTGCCTGGAACCCGACTCCTGGCAGGATAAACGGCGACGGAGGGAACGCCGGGGGCGCTGACCTATTTCCACCTTATTTGTTCTTTCGCCGGGAAGCCGTTTTAGGAAAGCCCGTTCTCCAGATCCCCGGCGATGAGGAAAAGGCCAAAGGTCGATTCCGGAGGCGGCCTGGATGAGCCAATTTCAGAGGATTTTGCGTCTGCACCCTCCAAAGCTAAAAAAGTAAATGGCTGTGGTGCCGCCTAAAAATCATTTTTGGCCTTTTGGCGGGCCTGGGCACTTGACATCAAATTGGCCAGTGCTTACTTTTCTGGAAGGCCGGTCTAGCGAGCCTGGGGGCAACCGGCCTCGGAACCGCCATGGTCCTTCAGCGAAGAACCCTCCTGTTCCGCTTTTTGCCAACCGCACCTTGACCTCATCTGCGGGCTAGCGTCCATCTGATAGGGACGGGCTTTTTCCTTTCCGGTGGCGCATCGGGCCAGGTAAGGCCAGAAATGCTCCCGATCCAGGGCCAGACCCGACCAGAGACGGCCTGGTGCCCCCGGCCAGGGGAGGCGGTTCGCGACGGCGGTTTTATGAGCCAATTCCTGAGCCAGCGCCACAAGAGGATCTTCGAGACCGTCGTCCGGGACTACATCAGGACCGGGGAGCCGGTGGGGTCCCGGAACCTGGCGGACCGCTACGGCCTGGGACTTTCCCCGGCCAGCATCCGCAAGGTCCTGGCCGAGCTGGAGTCCCTGGGCCTCCTGAGCCAGGCCCACGCCTCGGCCGGCCGGGCACCCACCGAGGAGGGCTTCCGGGTCTACGTCGACCACATCCTCAAGGTCGAGGGCCTGACGGCTGGCCCCAGGGCGGCCATCGATCTGGCCCTGTCGAGCCCCGATGGCGGCGAGGCCTCCATCTTCGGCCTCCTGACCAGGCTCCTGACCGAGCTGACCAGCCACGTGGGCCTGGTGATGGCCCCCAGGGGCGAGCTCCTGTGGCTCAAGCGGCTCTACTTCGTCCGCCTTGGCCCCGGCCAGGCGCTGGCCGTGCTGGTGACCGAGAACGGGGTAATCCAGAACAAGGTCCTGGCCCCGCCCCAGGACTACGGCCAGGACGAGCTCAACGAGGTCAACGTCTTCCTGGAGGGCCTCGAGTCGCCCTACACCCTCGACGGGCTCAAGGACACGCTGGTCAGGGCCATGGGCCTGGAGAAGAACCAGTTCGAGGAGATCTTCGGGAGGGTCCTGGCCCTGGCCTCCCAGGCCCAGGAGGCCGTGGGGAACGCGCCGCCCGCCGGGGGCGACATCTACATGGACGACGAGGGCCGGGGCCGCCTGATGGAGCACCCGGACTTCAAGGACGTGGAGGCCATGCGGGCACTCTTCCGGGCCTTCGAGAACAAGAGGCGGCTCATCGAGCTCCTGAACGAGGTGACCGGCGGCGACAGGGTCCGGGTGGTCATCGGCCCCTCCGGCCAGGGCGGCGACGGCCTGGCCCTGGTGGCCTCGCCCTACTCCGGCGGCCTCCACGGCCATGGCGCCCTGGGCATCCTGGGGCCACGCCGGCTGAACTACTCCGAGATCGTCCCGGTGGTCGACTATGCGGCCAGGGTCGTCTCCAGCCTTTTCAAAAAATAAACACTTGGAGAAAATATAAACCATGTGGCCAGAGGACATGCCCGAAGACGACGCCGCCCGCGGGGCGGCCGATGAACAGCCTGGGACGGAGCCCGCCCCGCCCGGGGAGCGCCCTGGGGCGGGGGAGGAGCCGGACGGGACTGGCGGCCCGCCGGAGGGGGAGCCCGAGGCGGAGGCTCCCACCGACTGGGAGGCCCAGGCCAGGCACTTCCAGGACCTGTACCTGAGGTCCCTGGCCGAGCTGGAGAACGCGAGGCGCAGGTTCCAGAAGGAAAAGGAGGAGAACGCCCGCTACGCCTCCGAGAGCGTCATCAAGGACCTGGTGCCCTTCCTGGACAACCTGAACCTGGCCCTCTCCTACGCCGACCTCGACGACCCCGGCGTCAGGAACATGGCCGAGGGGGTGCGCATGACCCTCAAGGGCTGCCTGGACATGCTCGCCGATCGCGGCCTGGGGGAGGTCCTGGTCGAGCGGGGCCAGGCCTTCGACCCAAACGTCCACGAGGCCATAGGCCAGGAGGCCGACCCGGAACTCCCGGACAATGCCGTGACCAGGCAGGTCAGCAAGGGCTACACCCTGCACCGGAGGCTTCTGAGGCCGGCCAAGGTCATGGTGGCCAAGAACCCGGCCCCCTGAGGCCGTCCCGCGTTTTTTTGGGGGGCCGGCCGGTTTTTTTTTGCCCCGGGCCTTCCCAAGTCCCGTCCCGATGATTATATATGCATATGGGGCCAAGATGGTCTTGGCCGCCGGTCTTTTCTTGGCCGGGAAATCAAGACAGGATCAATATATTTGGCCATTGGGTCGATAAAGATAAAAATTAACATTTAAATAACGCTTTATCCTAAAGCAATTTTAATATTATCCTAAGGAGGATAGCTTTAATGTCAAAGATAATCGGAATTGATCTGGGAACCACCAACTCCTGCGTGGCCCTGATGGAGGGCAACGACCCCAAGGTCATCGCCAACACGGAGGGCAACCGGACCACGCCCTCGGTGGTGGCCTTCACCGAGTCCGGCGAGCGGCCGGTGGGCCAGGTGGCCAAGCGCCAGGCCGTGACCAACCCCGAGGCCACGATTTACGCCGTCAAGAGGCTCATAGGCCGAAAATTCGACTCCCCCGAGGTCAGGCGCGACATGGAGGTGGCCCCCTACTCGATAGTCCGGGCCGACAACAACGACGCCGCCGTCGAGGTCAGGGGCAAGGTCTACAGCCCGGCCGAGATCTCGGCCATGGTCCTGACGAAGATGAAGCAGACGGCCGAGAACTACCTGGGCGAGCCGGTGACCGACGCGGTCATCACCGTCCCGGCCTACTTCAATGACAGCCAGAGGCAGGCCACCAAGGACGCCGGTCGCATCGCCGGCCTGAACGTCATGAGGATCATCAACGAGCCCACGGCTGCGGCCCTGGCCTACGGCCTGGACAAGAAGAGCGACCAGAAGATAGCCGTCTTCGACCTGGGCGGCGGGACCTTCGACATCTCGATCCTCGAGATCGGCGACGGCGTCTTCGAGGTCAAGAGCACCAACGGCGACACCTTCCTGGGCGGCGAGGACTTCGACAAGCGGGTCATCGACTGGCTGGCCGCCGAGTTCCGCAAGGAGTCGGGCCTGGATCTCATGAACGACAAGATGGCCCTCCAGCGCCTCAAGGAGGCCGCCGAGCGGGCCAAGATGGAGCTCTCCACCTCCATGGAGACGGACATCAACCTGCCCTTCATCACCGCCGACGCCTCCGGGCCCAAGCACCTGAACATCAAGCTGACCCGCTCCAAGCTCGAGAGCCTGGTCAACGACCTGGTGGCCAAGGTGGTCGGCCCCTGCCAGACCGCCCTGAAGGACGCTGGCCTGAAGGCCTCCGACATCAACGAGGTCATCCTGGTGGGCGGCATGACCCGCATGCCCAGGGTCATCGAGGAGGTCAAGAAGATCTTCGGCCAGGATCCCCACCGGGGCGTCAACCCCGACGAGGTGGTGGCCGTGGGCGCGGCCATCCAGGGCGGGGTCCTCAGGGGCGACGTCAAGGACGTCCTCCTGCTGGACGTGACCCCGCTCTCGCTGGGCATCGAGACCCAGGGCGAGGTCTTCTCCAGGCTGATAGAGAAGAACACCACCATCCCGACCAAGCGGAGCCAGATCTACTCGACGGCCACCGACAACCAGCCGGCCGTCTCCATCCACGTCCTCCAGGGCGAGCGGGAGATGGCCAGCGGCAACAAGACCCTGGGCCGCTTCGAGCTGGTCGGCATCCCGCCGGCCCCCAGGGGCGTGCCCCAGATCGAGGTCACCTTCGACATAGACGCCAACGGCATCGTCCACGTCTCGGCCAAGGATCTGGGCACAGGCAAGGAGCAGTCCATCAAGATTACCGCCTCCTCGGGCCTCAGCGAGGAGGAGATCCAGAAGCTCATCAAGGACGCCGAGCTCCACGCCGAGGAGGACAAGGCCCGCAAGCAGCTCGTCGAGCTCAAGAACAAGGCCGACACCCTAATCTACAGCACCGAGAAGAGCCTCTCCGACCTGGGCGACAAGGTCGACGCGGCCACCCGCAGCCAGGTCGAGTCGGCCGTGGCCGACCTCAAGGGCGTCCTCGAGAACGGCGACAAGGACACCATCGAGGCCAAGACCAAGGCCCTGACCCAGGCCAGCCACAAGCTGGCCGAGCAGATGTACGCCCAGGCCAGCCAGTCAGGCCAGGGCCCCGAGGCGGGCCCCGGCCAGGGGGGCCCGGGCGGCGGGTCCGCCGGGGGCCAGGCGGCCGACGACAACGTGGTCGACGCCGAGTTCGAGGTGGTGAAGTAACGTTCCCCAGGCCGCCCCTTCCACGGAAGGGGCGGCCCCTTGCCTGATATCCCCAGTGGGGCGTCCGTCCCCAGTCCACGCCCGCCCCGCTTCCCGCCTGTCCGCCCCCGGAAAAACCAATGGAGAGATATGGCCTCCAGGGGCCTTCCTGGTCCAGGCCCACGCCAACGGCATTCCCGTGGCGACAAAGCCCCGCCCCCTGGCCCGGCGGCCCTGTCCCTCCAGGCTCCCGGGTATAATTCCCATGAGGGACGCATTTTATAGGAATTGAAAGGTTGATGCCCATGTGAAAACACCTCGAATGAGGTATGGGGGCCGAGTTTATGTGGCAAACCCATCAAAATATTTTTTGAGTTTTGTTATCAATTATAAAATTATATATTTTATGTATTTAATATCAATATTTTAATAAGTATATATAAAATTTTTATCAGATTTTAAGCATAAATATGCCATCAATATCTTTATATTTAATGTCAAAGATTCCTGTTTCTTTTTATTTTGCGCTTTAATATCCCTTGTTACGTGATTTCCTGCCATCCATGTTTTTAAGCTGGCTATTGGTGGCCTCTATCCTGCCATCGCAGCCGGTATCTCTCCGCATACTCCCTGGTCAGCTGGAAGGCGCGGCGTCAGGCCAGCCTCACTTACTTATACCGGTATGTCAGTTTGGCCAACGTGGCCTCGATTTCCACGGGACAGTCACCGCACCTCGGGCAGGCAAGGCAGGCGAGGCGGCCAAAGTAGGCCGTCCCGCCGCCGTCGCCCTTGTGGGGCACGAGCATTGGCGTCCACCCCATGGGGCAAAGGAGAATATCGCCGTCCACGTTGGAGACGAAGTCGGCCAGCGAGAAAGGACCCGCCTTCCCGGCCTCCACGGGCTCCCCCGGGTAAAGCACCAATTCAAGGATGTACTCATGGGCCATTGACTCTTGCCTCGCCAGATCGGGAAAACGAAGGATCGGGACGACCGCCGCGGCATGATCGGCCTCTTCTTTTTCCCCGTGACGCCTCCGCCGACCGGCATCGGATGGCTCGATGCCCTTTCCGGCGACAAGGGTCCAGTCATCGTCACCGCCGTACGCCGCGTCGGCGATAATTTCCTCTGGCTTGAGGCCTTTTCTGATCAATTCATCAATCACTGGGACAACGGCGTCGGCGTCCTGCCCTCGCGGCCGTCTCCACCCAGACGACGGTCACGACCCTCAGCCCTGGCTCGCCCGGGGCCGTCACCGTCTCGGCCATCTGGCTCTGGTAGCCCTTGCCCTTGTGGCAGCCGAGGGCGGCGTCCGGATCCGACGGGAACTGGACGGAGGGGCACGGGACATCCTTCGGGCCCCTCATCCTGGCCGCCATGGCCTGGCCGGGCTCCCCTCGCCCCTCGGTGACCACGGCGCGCCGCTCCCAGAGGGCCCTGGCCATGATCCCGAATTCCTCCAGACCCGAGACATGGGGTACGGACCCAAACTTGTCTTTGGGCCGGGCATGTCATTGGCCACCATCTCCAGGGCCCTCTGACGGCCGGAAGGCTTGACCTGGCCAAAATAGTCGCCGTTTTCCCCTGACCGCGCGTATCTGGCGATCAGTGATGAATATGGCCCGTCAGGTCATTTTCCTCGATGCGGCGGGGAAAATCGTAATAGGTCTTGTGGCATATGTGGACATCCTCACCGCGCCGTGAGGGAATCAATTGGGCGTGCTGGACCATGACGTTGGGGCGCAATGCCAGAAGCGCCTCCATGTTGTCCATGTCGAGCATTTCTTGGGTACAAGACAGGCCGGTCATGGCGGCATGGATCCTTGGCGGGGTGCCTGTTGTCGGGGCTGTGGCACTTTCCTGCCTCGCCAATCGGCAAGATAGGGAGAATTTGCGTCCTGAAGACTTCTGGCCAGCCATTTACCATGTCATCAAGCTGTTTTTTGAAAGCCGAGTTATTCAGATAAGAGCAATAATCAGATGAAAGCCACCGTTTTGGTTGTTATTGGCGATTATATTGAACCTCTATTGATAGTCTATATTATCTGACTATCACCCATAAAGTTGCGTTTATCAAGTTAAATATGAGCATATTGAATTAAAATATTGGATGTGGCTGTATATTTTGTCTCCATTTTGAAATCGGCTGGTTGGCCTCCCTGATCTCAGGGGGTTTTACTTGGGCATCAAGTAAAAGGGGAGAGATTAATTTCTCTTTAAAATTAAGGATGTTACAAATAGATCTGTGGACTCGGGCTATGGATTACTATTCTGCCGCACCTCTCTGGCAAAGGCCATCACCAGAAGCCACTTCATTGGAATTATCGAAATGATGTGCGATAATTGGCCAAGACCAGAGGGAACCATTTGGAGGTCAATGCCAAAGGCTAAGCGTGGGGAACCGACATGAAAAAACTACCGATTGGCTTGCAGACATTAAGTAAAATAAGTGAAGGCGGCTATGTGTACGCCGACAAAACTAAATATGTCTATGACCTTGCCCAGGACGAAGGCGCCTATTTCCTTTCAAGGCCCAGGAGGTTCGGTAAATCACTCCTATTGAGCACTTTTGAGGCACTGTTTAGTGGTCCACCAGATCCTGACGGTCCACCTCAGGGACATTTCAAGGACCTTTGGATTGGTCGGGAATCGGATTACGATTTTAACAGGACACACCCTATCATAAGCCTGTCAATGTCCTCGTCGACAAATTCCTCGGACGCTCTTCAGGAATCAATTCTTAAGAAGCTGAAAAAAATAAATGACTCCGAAAAATTAGGCCTAGACATAACTCTTCCTGGAACCGACTTGCCCTTCGTCATACAAGCCCTAAAGGAAAAATACAATGAGAAGGTGGTCGTCCTAATTGACGAATACGATGCCCCTGTAAGCAATAACATTGATAACCCTGGCCTGGCCTTGAAAAATCGGGACATTCTTCGTGATTTCTACTCCGGCTTCAAGGATACCGATAAGTTCCTGCGTTTCGTTTTCGTGACCGGGGTGACCCGTTACGTCTTCATGGGCCTGTCGGCCGGCCTCAACCAGCTTTATGACCTTACCCTCGATGAAAAGTTTTCAAATATCTGCGGTTTTACGCACGATGAGTTAGATGGGTGCTTCGCCGAGTATCTTCCCGGCACTCTCCAAGAACTCAAGAGAAAAAACGTATTGGCGCCCAACGCCACCGTATCCGATTTGCGGAGGAAAATACTTGACTGGTACGACGGTTATAGCTGGGACGGGGAGACGATGGTCCTGAATCCCTTTTCCCTGATTAATCTATTTCGGAGTTCCAAATTCACTCCATTCTGGATGAACCAGGATCCCTCTGCCAAATTGTTGACCGCCTTGTTGGCCAAGAACCCGTTCGCCTTCACCGGGGACAAGCTGCGGGAGCTGACCGAAAAGGAAGTAGGGGCAGCCGAAGTCGGGACCATGGAGCCAGTGCCGACCCTGTTCCAGACTGGCTATCTGACCATTGACAAGATTACCTATGCGACGAATGGATCACCGCTATATCACCTCAGATTGCCGAACGAGGAAATTAAGCCTGAATTTATCGGCAAATTTGCCAACGCCCTGAAAAAATACTTTAAAAAAGGTCCGGAGGCGAAAAAAGACAGCTTTAGAGATATTGTCGAGTATGGTGACGCCGTCAAGCTTACAGAATTGATTAACTCAATCTACGCGTCGATCCCAGCCAGACACCATAGGCCCGTTGAATCCTATTATCACAGCGTGCTGTTCGGCTATCTTTATGACATGCCCGGCACAGCCATCACCCTTCCCGAGCAGCCAGGCTCGATAGGCACCCCTGACCTGGTCATCATTTTTGATGACGGGCTGCATGTCGTGGTTGAACTTAAGTATGAAAAGAGGATGGAGTCCGTGCCAGAGGAAAAAACGCTTTTAGGGGCCAAAAGACAAAAAAAACGAGAGCCGACTGAAACGGAAATCACGGAGCTTCTAAACAAACTGGCCAAGGAAGCCCTGAACGCCATCGGAACCAAGCGCTACTTGCGACCATATTTGGCCAGAGCCAGGCAGGTCATGACGATTGGCCTGGGGATTTACGCGAGGGGCAGGAGCCTTGCCTTGATGGGAAGCGATGAGTGAGGGTCAGGCGGATCTGCCTGATTCGGCGAAAAAAGTTGAAAGCCTCAACGTTGATGCCCATGACCCCCCCCTGAGATCAGGGAGGCCGACCAGCCGTTCCACCTATGCCCTTCATGAAATCCTGACCATCTTCGCCGTCGCCATCTTGGCTGCCTGACCTGGAAGGGCATCCATTTTTACGCCGTCGACAAGATTTTTCTTTTCAACATGATCGGCCTCGTCGGGCCACGCTCAATCCCAGGCGTCGGCACCATCGCCAGGACCGTTTCCCACAAGGTCGACCCCATCGAGCTTGTCGCCGCCATCTCGGATATCACCGTCATGCCGCTGAAACGAAACGGAAAATAAAGAAAACCAGGCAGACCGGGTCAAAAAAGCCGGATAGCCCGGATGCTGGAAAGCATCCCCGGCATCGACGGGAAGAATCGACGGGAAGACATGCAGGGGCGCAATCAAGCGGGGCGACGTCAAGTCCCTGGCCCATATCGTCAACGCGTTCTGTGGCTGCATGACCCTGGCATGGAAAAAAGGGGCCGACAAGACCAATGAGATCAAGACGGCGCCCATCGTCCTTGATATCCTGGCCAAACCACGGCTGCTCGCCGGAAAGATCGTCACCATGTCCAGGCCAGCGCCGACGGCCATTCCCGTGGCGCCGAAACCCCATCGCCTGGTCCGGCGGCCCTGGCCCTCCAGACTCGCCGGGCAGAATTTCCAAGAGGGACTCATTTTATAGGAATCGCAAAGTTATTTTCCGAGAGGAAAATAACTTTACTTTTTCTTGGTTTCCTGTTATCCAATGGGGAGGCGATTTTTGGGGGGATTTCCAGTGGACAAACTAATCCAGCGCCCGCACTTTTTGGAAAATCTAATCAGATTCCGCGAGGTTGACGTAATCAAGGTCGTGACGGGCGTCAGGCGCTGCGGCAAGTCAACCTTGTTCGACCTGTATGCCGGATACCTGAAGACACAGGGCGTTGACGAGAGCCAGATAGTCCGCGTCAACCTTGAGGACGTCGCCGTGGAGCATCTGCGACACTACAGGGCCCTGCACGAACATATGCTCTCCAAACTCCAGAAGGACAAGATGACCTACATCTTGATTGACGAGGCGGGACGTTGCGCGGAATTCGAGAAAGCGGTTGACAGCATATATATCAGGAAAAACACGGATGTCTACATAACCGGATCAAATGCCGATTTGCTGTCAGGGGAGCTCGCCACCCTGCTGTCGGGGCGCTACGTGGAAATCAAGATGCTGCCATTTTCATTCGCGGAATTCTACGCGGCAGGCGAGAGAGGCGGCAAAGCCACGGATAAAAACCAAGCGTTCATGGCCTACCTGAATACGGGCGGCTTTCCCGTCGTCGCGACCCAGCTTGGGGGAGACAAAGATCTTTCCGACCAGTACCTGGAGGGCATATACAACACCATCATCGTGAAAGACGTCGTCGCGCGCAAAGGCGTGGGCGACGTGAGCTTATTGAAGAATATCGTCAAATTCCTCTCCAGCAACGTGGGCAGTCCCATCTCGACCGCCAACATAACCGGCCATATCGACAAATCCGGCAGGAGAATCACGCAGAAGACGGTCGACAAATACGTCAAGGCCCTGGCGGACAGCTTCTTGTTTTACGGGGTGGGGCGGTATGACGTCAGGGGGAAAAACCTCCTGAAGACGCTCGGCAAGTACTATATCGTTGACACCGGCCTGCGCAATCATCTTCTTTCCTCATCAGGTTCCGATGTCGGCCATCAGATTGAGAACATAGTGTATCTGGAACTGCTTCGCCGCGGCTACCGCGTGAATGTCGGCAATATTGACGGAAGGGAGATTGATTTCGTCGCGACGAGGCAAAACTCGAGGGAATACTACCAGGTGTCCATGTCTGCCCTCGACGGGGAGGTCAGAGGACGGGAGCTTGCGCCACTCCTGAAGGTCCGCGACAACTACCCGAAATATCTCCTGACGCTGGATTTCATTGACGGGGATCACGAGGGCATAAGGCAGATCAATTTGATTGACTGGCTGCTGACGTGAATGAGCCCGTCATCATGATTCCCCTGAAGTAATGCTTTGAGGCAACCCTCGCAAGGCCAAAGGCTGCACCGTTCAAGCCGCTGGCGGGAGCTATGGCGTTTTCCGGCCACATGGTGCGGGCAGACTGCTGCGCGGCCATAGGCATCGCGGCATAGCCCAAAACAAGCTTGGATGGGATGGAACCGGGGACAGGCCAAACATTGACGCCTTGATGTCGAAGGCGAGGGGCGGTCCCTGGGAGACGGACGTGACCGAGCCAACCAGAGGGCGTCCTGGGATGGACGGGGCGAGGGCGATTCCAGGATCCTGCCCCGGGCCAGTCTGTCTGAAGACAAAAAAAGCCCAGATAGGGTAAAACTCGCCGGCAAGACCAAATATTGCGCCAGACGCGTCGGCCAGCAGGGCCGCTGGCCGCCCTTGGCGCAATGCCCAATCGCTGCCCTCCGTAAACCGCCATCGGCGGCGGGTGGGCGCCTGCCGCGGGTATCCGTCCTGGCCGGCTTCCTGCGAGAGGGAAGCGGGCCAGCCCTCCTCTGGAAAAACCAGGGTGGCCCGGCTGGTCCTGTCCAGTCCCCCTTGAGACGGGATGCCCAGGCCATCCTGCCCCTCCCTGGAAGGCCCTGCCATGCCCCCGCTCGCGGGACGGATGGGCCGGGGCGTCAAGGGGAATGGGGCCTGTTTTTTTTGACATAGGCCACGGGGCCGGATAGAATGGGACCAGCCGATCCTTCCAAATCCGTCCCGCTGGCCGTCCTGGCCGATCCCAGCCCTGCCGGGACCGGGGGGCCACGCTCCGCCCGCGGCTGACTCGTCCATTCCCCAGCTTTCCAGAAACCAAAGATAACCTTCCTCTCCACAAGTCATATCAGTTTCATGGGCTAGCAGGGGGCTGCCATGGGGGCTTGGGCCAGGCATAGGCTTAGGGATCTGGCGACCATCGTCGGGGGCGGGACGCCCCCGGCCACGGACCCGGCCTTCTTCGGCGGCCCGGTCCCCTGGCTGACGCCCAAGGACCTGGCCGGCTTCCGGGGCAAGTATATCTCCCGGGGGGCCAGGAGCCTGACCCTGGAAGGCCTGAGGGCCGCCAACGCGAGAATCCTGCCCAGGGGCTCCGTCCTCTTCACCTCCCGGGCCCCCATCGGCTACCTGGCCATGGCCGCCAACGGGATCGCCACCAGCCAGGGGTTCAGGAGCCTGGTCCCCAACCGCGGGGTCACCGCCGAGTTCCTGTATTACCTCATCCTCCACAAGAGGGGCCTCATAGAGTCCATCGCCTCGGGGTCCACCTTCCGCGAGGTCTCCGCCTCGGTCCTGGGGAACGTGGAGGTGCGCGTTCCCACGAGCATCGGGGAGCAGGAGGCCATCGCCGGCGTCCTGGGCAGCCTCGACGATCAGATGGGGCTCCTCCGGGACCAGATGGCCTCCCTGGAGGACCTGGGACGGGGCGCCTTCAATCTCCGCTTCATGGCCAGCGGGGCCATGAGGCGCGTCGGGCTGGGCAGCCTCCTGGATCTGGCCTACGGCCGGCCGCTCCCGGCGGCCTCGAGGACCGGGCGGGGCTACCTGGTCATGGGCTCCAGCGGCCCCATCGGCCGGCACTCGGAGTTCCTGGTCCGCGGGCCGGGCATCGTCGTCGGCCGGAAGGGCAACGTCGGGACCGTCCACTACTGCTTCGACAGCTTCCACCCCATCGACACAACGTTCTACGTCGTCCCCAGGCATCCCGGCTCGCCCATGTATTTCGAGTACCTGCTCCTTAAGTCCCTTGACTTCGAGGATACCGACTCGGCCATCCCCGGCCTGAACAGGGAGGCGGCCCTGGGCCAGAGGGTCGTCTTCCCTGGCTGGGCCCAGATAGCCGACTTCAACCGGCTCATGGGGCCCGTGTTCGCGAAGATCAGGCACAACCTGGCCAGGATAGAGACCATGGGGCAGATGCTTGGCCTGGTCCTCCCCAGGCTCATGGAGGGCCGCCTGGCCCTCCGGTCCCGCCCGGGGCCTGGGTGAGCCGGGCCAGGGGCGGGGGAGGGGGGCGTGGCCGCTCCAGGCGGGAGGCTGCGGGGCGGAAGGAAGGGGAAGGTGGGTCGCGCGGGCCGGGGCGCCGTCCCCCAGGGCCTCAGTAGAGCATGACCCTGGATCGCTCCCGGTCAAAGTCCGACAGACCCTTGGCGAAGGACCGCGCCAGGTCGGCCGCCGGGGTGCCCCGGGCCAGGGAGTCGAAGTCGCCGGGGTGGCCCAGGATGAGGTCGATTGGCCTTCTCTCCCACTCGTACTCGTAGGGGGGCTCCTTGAGGGCGAAGTCGTCGGGCCAGCGCCTGAGGACAATCTCGAGGATGGAGAGCGAGGTCAGGACGGGCCGGAAGGAGGGGTCAAGGGGGAAGAGCTCCAGGCCATGGCAGGTCTGGCCGGCCCATTTGTTGAAGGTCGGCTGGAAGGAGGCCTTCCTGGCGGCCAGGCCCGGAAGGCCCAGGGCGGCCAGGTCCGACAGGAGGGCGTCGGGATCGATGAAGGGGGCGCCCAGGAGGTGGAAGGGCCTGGTCGTGCCCCGTCCCTCGGAGACGTTGGTGCCCTCCCAGATCACCTGGCCGGGGTAGAGCCAGGCCGTCTCGGGGCTGGGCAGGTTGGGGGAGGGCATGACCCAGCCAAGGCCGGTGTCCCGGAAGAACATGTCCCTCCGCCAGCCCCCCAGGGGAATGATGGTCAGGGGCGCCGGGACCGGCAGCCGCCCGTTCATGAGGATGGCCAGCTCGCCCATGGTCAGGCCGTGGCGCATGGGGATCGGGTGGAGGCCGACGAATGAGCGGCAGCCGTCGTCGAGGACGCGGCCCTCGGTCACCAGGCCGCCGATGGGGTTGGGGCGGTCCAGGACGATGACCTCCAGGCCCTCGGCCCCGCAGGCCTCCAGGCACAGGGAAAGGGTCTGGGCGAAGGTGTAGACCCTGGTCCCGACGTCGGCCAGGTCGACCACCAGGGCCTCGAGGCCCCGGAGCATCGCCGGCGTGGGCTTGCGGCCCTCGGCGTAGAGGCTGTGGATGGGCCGCCCGTCCCGGGTGAGGCCGTGGCCCGACTCGACCATGTTGTCCTGCTTGTCGCCGGAAAAGCCGTGCTGGGGGGAGAAGACCTTCCTTATGGCCCCCGGCATGGCCTCGTCCAGGAGATCGAGGGCGTGCCTGTAGCCAGGGCCGACCGAGGCCTGGTTGGCCAGAAGGCCCAGGGGCCTGTTCCCGTAAAGACTGGCGTGGAGGGAGAGGAACGCTTCCAGGCCGGTCATGACGGCGGTGGGCATGGGGGGGCTCACTGGGAGACGGCGCCGTGGCGCCCTAGCGCTGGCAGGAGGGGCACAGGACGGTGGAGCGGCCGCCGATGCTGGCCCTCGAGAGCGTCTGGCCGCACCTGGGGCATCTCTGGCCGTGCTTGCCGTAGACCAGGTGCCGGTCCTGGAAGGCCCCGTCGGCCCCGAGGCTCCGGTAGTTCCCGACGGTCGAGCCGCCGAGGTCGATGGACTCCTGGAGGATGCGCCTGAGGTGGGACAGAAGGGAGGCCGACTCGTCCTGGCCGAGGGAGGAGGCCGGCCTCAGGGGGGAGAGGCCCGCCGCGAAGAGGGACTCGTCGGCGTATATGTTGCCGACGCCCGAGACGACGGACTGGTCCAGGAGGACGGCCTTGAGGTGTCCCCTCCTGGAGGCCAGGAGGCGGTGGAACTCCCCCGGGGAGAGGGCCAGGGGGTCGGGCCCGAGGCCCAGGCCGTCGAGAAAGATGGCCAGCTCGGGGCCCGGGAAGGCCCTCAGGCGCCCGAACTTCCTGGTGTCCAGGTAGAAGAGGGTCTCGTCGGGCAGCCCTCCCCCGGTCAGGAGGAAGGCGGCCCTGGCCTGCGGCGGCCAGGGGGCCTCGAGGGAGCCTGGCCAGTCGCCCATGAGGAACTGGCCGGTCATCTTCAGGTGGACCAGGAGGGCCCCGCCGGAGGCGAGATCGATCCGTATCCACTTACCCAGGCGGCGGACCCGCTCTATGGTCTGGCCGGAAAGGAGACCGGCGAAGCCCTCGCGGTCGGAGGCCACGATGGGCGGGAAGGAGACCAGGACGGAGGAGATGGTCCGGCCGCTGACCCGGCGATCCAGGTCCCGGGCCATGGTCTCGGCTTCGGGCAGTTCAGGCATGGCGTCCTCCGCCGGCCCCCCGGCCGGGGCTGGCCCGGCGAGGGGCGAAGAAGTCCCCGAGGGCGGCCCCGAGGCGGGCGATCTCCGGCCTGGGCCTGACGGCCAGGCGGAGGAAGCCGGGCGGCATGCCGGGCATGCCGTCGAGATCCCTCACGAGGATGGCCCTCTGGAAGAGATGGCGGATCAGGTCGGCCTTGCGGCCCCTCCTGAGGCGCCCGACGATGAAGTTCGCGTCCGACGGGAGCGTCTCCAGGAAAGGGGCGACCGTCCCGGCCAGAAGGGAGCGCAGGGCCGCCGTCGCCCCGGGGGTCCTCCTGGCGAAGGCCCCCCGGCCCAGGAAGAACAGGCCGGCGTTCTGGGCCATGGTGTTTATGTGCCAGGGCTCGGCGGAGGCCGCGAGCCCGGCCATGAGCTCCCGGTCGCCGGAGGCCAGGTAGCCCAGCCTCAGGCCGGGGACGGCGAAGATCTTGGTCAGGGATCTCAGGACGACGAGGCGGGGGCACCTGGGGACGAGGGCCAGGGCCGACCCGGTGCCCCGGCAGAAGCCCATGAAGGCCTCGTCGATCATGAGGGTGAAGCCCCGGCCCCTGGCGGAGGCCTCGACCAGGCGGGCCAGGCTCCCGGGGGGGACCAGCCGTCCCGTGGGGTTGGCCGGGTTGGCCAGGACCACCAGGTCGGGCCCGTCGGCCAGGATGGCGTCCACGGCCCCGGGCCCCAGGAGGAAGCCGGAGTCCTCCTCCAGCGGCAGGTAGCGGGCCTCCCCGCAGCCGGCCGCCTCGAGGGCGGCCCCGTACTCGGCGAAGGCCGGGGCCACTATTAGGTGGCTCCTGGGCCGGAGCAGCCGGGCCAGGGCGTAGATCAGGGGGGTCGAGCCGGCGCCGGCCGTGACGGACCAGACGGGGAGGGAGTCGTGCCGGGCCAGGGCTGCGACCAGGGACTCGGCCCCGATCTCCGGGTAATGGACCAGCGAGGGGATGGAGTCCCGGAGGACCTTGCCCAGGCCCCTGGGCGGGCCCAGGGGGTTGATGTTGGCCGAGAAGTCGATTATGTCGCCAAGGGGCAGGCCCAGGGCCTTGGACGCCTCCAGGACCCGCCCCCCGTGCGTGGTTTCGGACATTTTGTTCCTCAAGGGCACCGGGCCGGCCCCCGCGGGCCAGGGCGGGCTAGAAGACCAGGCCCCAGCCGAAGGGCAAGGGGAAGATTGACATGACGGCCGCCTCCAGGGCGATGGCCAGGCCGAGGGCCAGGAGGGTCGACGTCCTGACCAGCCTAAGGGCGTCCCTGACCGAGAGGGCGGAGGCCTCGGCGTTGCCCTGGCCGATGAAGGGCTTCTCGACCATCTGGCCCCCGTACCAGCTGGGGCCGCCCAGCCTGACGCCCAGGGCCCCGGCCATGGCCGCCTCGGTCTGGCCGGAGTTGGGGCTGGAGTGGAATGACCCCTCCCGGCGCCAGAGCCGGAAGGCCCCGGCCGCGTCCAGGCGAGACAGCCTGGCCCCGGCCACCAGGAGGAGGGCGGCCAGCCTGGAGGGCACGAGGTTCAGGAGATCGTCCAGGCGGGCCGAGAAGCGGCCCAGGAAGAGATAGCGCTCGTCCCTGTAGCCGACCATGGAGTCGAGCGTGTTCGCGGCCTTGTAGGCCCAGGCCAGGACCGGGCCGCCCAGGGCCAGGAACAGGAGGGGGGCCACCAGGCCGTCGGAGAAGTTCTCGGCCACGGTCTCCACCGAGGCCCGGCGGACGCCCTCGGCCGAGAGGCCGCCGGTGTCCCGCCCGACGATCATGGAGAGGGCCCGCCTGGCCTCCCCGAGGTCGCCCCCCGCCAGGGCCCCCTCGACCCGGCCCACGTGGTCGACGAGATCCTTGAGGCAAAAGGCGGTGAAGGTCAGATACAGGACGGCGGGGAACCAGAGGAAGGGGGACACCCGGCCCAGGACGAGCAGGGCCAGCCAGACCGCGAGGGCCGACGAGGCGACGACGACGAGGCCCATGGCGGCCCCGAGGAGCAGCTGGGGCCACTGGCCGGGCCCGAGGAGGGCCATGGCCTGGCGGCAGAGGCGCTCAAGGAGGGTAATCAGGCGGCCGATCAGGCGGACCGGGTGGGGCCAGCCTTGGGGGTCGCCTATGCGCGAGTCTAGGGCCAGGGCGGCCAGGGTCAGGAGAATGGGCACTTGGGGCTCGGCGCCGGGGCCAGGGCGGCGTCTCTGGCCCTCCGGGGAAATCGCGAGGGCCAGACAGGCTGGCCCCTTCGGGAAAATATGGGCCCTGGTGCCGCCGGCCATGGGAGTGGGCTCTGGCCGGGTGGCCTTGGGGAGGCCCCGCGAACTTCGAGGGCCGCCTGGGCCAGGGGTCTGGTTTAAGCATCCTGATTCTACAGTAGTGGCCCGCCAAAGTCCAGACGCGGCCAGGGGGCCAGGCAGCCCGCGTCCTGGCTTTCGCGGCCTCCCCCCGGTCATCCCCTGTTCCGGGACGGCCAGAGCCGGCGACTCGACATGGGAGGCGCCGGCAAGATGGCACTTTTAAGGCGCGTCGCGCTCGCGAGCGACATTGCCGTGGCTCGGCAGGAAAAGCAGCTCCGAACACGCAAAGGAACACGGCTGCGCGCGGCCGATCCGTTTCCGCGACGACGGATTTCCGGGAAACACGCTCGACCGACCCGCGCTGGACGGACTCGCATCGCGTACAAAGGCCGGAGAAACCAGCGCGGTTCTCGTCGCGGGCATTTTGGGGATCGCCCGCAATCTCCCACTGCATGCTGAGTGGAGCTCGATTCTTGACGAACTCGCAGAAAAGCTGATCACGCCGCAGGGCGGATGCCTTACTGGCTATACAGAGGAATGATTTTACGCCTACCTAGGCTAGGTACAACTTGACGAGCAGTGGGCTTATGTAAGAAAGGAAAAAGCCGCCAACGCTCTGGAAATTGAAGCAGGCTTAGGCGCGAAATGGATCTGGACGGACAGAGATTTTCTAACAAGAATGGTGTCAAACACGCATATCGGAGGCCATGAACTGTCAGGCACATATATAATGTTTAATGGTTTAAGTAATATAAAATATATCTATATTTATATTTGATGATCTTGCCGAATATAGAATAGTGTTTGTTGATTTATACAATCGTTGAGTCCCAGTTTCACGAATTTTACCAAGCTATAGTTCTTTCAATTAAATAATTGTGATATATTATCTCTTAAATTATGAAATAGTAAAAAAAGAACGTATTATTAAAATCATAAGAACTATTATATCTATAATATAAGAAAGTCTTAATTATTATGATAATTTTCTTATCATTACAATTAATATTGCTCATATAGAACGTTAAAATTATACTTTAAACTTAAATAATGCTCTTATTTAAGAAGGTAAATTTTAATTTTTAAAATTTATTTTAAATTTTTAAAGTATAAATATTTATTATATTACTTTATAACTATAATTAAGATATATAGTTCATTAAATACTACAAAAAGTCACCCCGGCCATGTGCGCCAAGGTTGCTGACCACTTTTGGAGCGTCACCGAGCTGTTGACCGCTAGGGTCTTTTAATGGGGCTAGACCACGACCCACAAACTAACGAAGCCACGAGGAGAAAATTGACCAATGCCACAAACTGCTTTACAATTATGCTGACGGCTAAATGATTTGCCAAATTTGTCAGCTATAGGTCTTAAAGAAAAGGCAGCGTGACATGGCGCATTTTCAAGATATTTCCCCGGCAATGTCACCAAATTTACTGCAGTCTCAGTGCCCAGTAAAGAAAAAAACGTCTTGCTCCCCGGTAAACAGGCCCTGAACGAATACCATATATCTCATATCTGAGAGGTGTGGACCTTAAGTTGTTGATATTGCAATAGTAAAAGAACATGGCCGCGGAATCGTGTCGTAGGGCTGCCGGGCATGGTTTGGCCAAGCCCAAGATCGTCTTGGCCTGAGATATTACAGCTGTGACGGCGTTGCCGGGGACAAGGCCGAGGGCCTCCAAATGGTTCCGTTTGGCCGCGCCAAGCAAGGCCACTCTGACGGCACAGTACAACCTTGCCAGGAATATGACGTTTTTCCTCCCAGGACTATTGGGTGGTTGCCGCGGCTAGGGAGGAGGAGGTGAATGATATGGGGAATAGTCAGCCTCTTTTGCCGATAGGCATGAACACTTTCAAGGAACTTAGAGACAAGCGGAGAGTATATGTTGACAAGACCAAGTATTTCCTTGAGCTGGAAAAACACGGCAAGGTCATCTTCCTCGCCCGGCCCAGGCGCTTCGGCAAGTCCCTGACCGTCTCCACCCTGGACTCCTTCCACTCGGGAGAGAGGGAGCTGTTCAGGGGGCTGGCCG
>JAISEK010000193.1 GCA_031264145.1 Deltaproteobacteria bacterium | reverse complement strand
CTGGTCGACAACGGCGTCGACGGCTCCAGGCTGTCCACCGTCTCCTACGGCAAGGACTTCCCGCTGGATCCGGGCCACGACGAGGGCGCCTGGCAGCGGAACCGCCGCGCCCAGTTCGTCCTGTGGTAGACCGGGATCTCCCGGTGCCTGGCGGTCGTCGGCCGGCGGCCTGTCTTTGCCGGGCCGTCAAGGGGTAGCCCAGGGCAACGCGCCCGGGCCGGGCATCGCGGGCGGACGTCCAGCGAGCCCGGGGCCATTGTCAAAAAACATGCCCTTTTGGGGCACTGTCCTGCCAATTGGGCGACAATCTCCATGAAAAGAGGCCTTTCGGCGACAAGGCCGCTGGCCGGGCCGGAAAGCCCTGGCCGCCTGCCAGATGCGGGGAACGAGGGACCTGGATCGCGGCGGAGGCGGCGACCCCGGTCCCTCGTTCATTGTGATTTTCACGTAAATACTATAGAATCGGAATAAGGAACGGAAAGGCCCCCAATCCCCGGACCAGGTTGCGCCATGGAAGCCAAGACCCAGACTACAGCCCCCAGGATCCTCATAGTCGACGACGACGAGCTAATCCACAAGCTTTTGGGCGCCATACTGCAGAAGGCCGGCTTTTCCTGCCTTGACGCCCTGGGCGGCCAGGAGGGCCTGGAGCTGGCCAGGAGCGAGCGGCCAGAACTCATCATCCTGGACATCATGATGCCGGGCATGAGCGGCTTCGAGGTCATGAGGGCCCTGAAGTCCAGCCCGGGGACCTCCTCCATCCCCGTGATTTTCCTCTCCGGCAAGTTCCACAACCGGGAAAAGGCCCTGGCCAGGGAACTGGGGGCGGCCGACTTCATGGAGAAGCCCTTCGAGCGCTCCGAACTTCTGGCCCGGGTCAAGACCTACCTGACCCTCAGGCGCCAGGAGGACGACCTGAGCTTCTACAACAACCGCCTGGTGAACCTGGCCAGGGAGGCCCTGGGGCTTCTGGGCCAGAGCCGGAGCGGCCGTCTGGAGTCCCTCCCCGGCGAGCTGGCGGCCAGCCTAGGCGACTCCCTTCGCCGGGCCCAGGAGGCCATGACGTCCATGGAGAACCAGTGGGTGGTCTTCTCGGCCTTCGTCAAGCCCTTCCTGGCCGGCCAGGGCGACAGCTACTACCGCGAGTCCCTGGCCATGATCCCCGAGGCCATGGCCCGGCTGAGGCTGGAGATCGAGAACATCGGGTCGGTCTCGCGGGAGCTTTCGGCCATCAGCGGTCCCGGCCCGGCCGACGAGGCCTAGAGGGACCTCCATTTTGGCCGCCCCCCTCCCCGGAGTGGGGGGGCCGGCGGCACCTTCCTTTCGGGGTCTTGACCCCTTTTCCGGCACCAAGGGGCGGTCTATGAGCGAGATGGAACTTGACGAGGGATTGCTTCAGGACTTCATCACCGAGTCCAAGGAGCTCATGGAGGAATATACCTCCAGCCTGTCCGCCTTCGAGGCCGACCCCGCCAACCTGGACACCATCAACCCCGTCTTCCGGGCCGCCCACACCCTGAAGGGCTCGAGCGCATTCTTTGGTCTCAACCACATCAAGGATTTCGCCCACAAGCTGGAGAACCTCCTGGACGACATCCGCCACGCCACCAGGGTGGCCGACCCCAAGGCCATCGAGTACCTCTACCTGGCCGGGAACCACCTGAAGGCCATGTTCGACCGGCTCTCGGCCGGCGACATGTCGGTCGCGCTGACGCCCGAGGAGACGGCCTTCCAGGACGAGCTGGTCAAGTGGATGGGGGCCTCCGGGGCCGCCCACGGCGCCGGGGGGGGCGGGGCCGACTACGAGGGGGCCTGCGTCAAGATCAAAAAGCTCCTGGCCGAGGCCATGGAGACCGGCCAGGACACCGACCAGCTGATCCAGGACATTACCGACTCCATAAACTCGCTTCCCATAAAGCTGGAGGAGGCCGGGTCGGCCGCCCCGGAGAGCCTGGACCGCCCCAAGGCCGTCCACTTCCAGGGCCACGACTTCACCCAGCCCCTCCTGGGGGCCTTCGACGCCATCAGCGCCCCGGCCTTCGATCCCAAGGCCTTCGACGCCTGCCTGAAGGAGGCCGGGGACATCATAGAGCGGAACGCCCTCGACGGGCTCAGGGAAAAGTACCTGGTGGCCATGGAGGACTTCACGGCGGTCTTCGAGAGCGGGCTGGACTTCGACCCCATCCTGGTCGGCCTCATCAAGAACAAGCTCGAGGATCTCCTCAGGTCCATGGACCTGACCGCCCACGAGCCGGCCAGCGAGGAGGCCCCCACGGAGGCCGAGGCGGCCGCGCCCGAGGCCGAGGGGGGCGGCGAGGGACCCAGGGGCGGCAACGGCAGGGCCGAGGAGGGCAAGGCCAAGCAGGAGCGCAAGACCATGCGCATCTCCGAGGAGAAGGTCGACGGCTTCATGAGCTACGTCGGCGAGCTCATAGTCACCGCCGAGACCTTCAACTACCTCCAGAAGACCATCGAGCAGGAAAAGGTCAACCCCAACACCATAAGGGCCTTCAAGAACGCCAACCAGGCCTTCCGCGAGCTCTCGGACGAGCTCCAGGAGAGCCTCATGGAGATCCGGCGGGTGCCCATCAAGGGCATCCTCCAGAAGGTCAACATGATGGCCCGGGAACTCAGCCACCAGCTGGGGAAGCAGGTCAGGGTCCAGCTCGACGGCCAGGACGTCCAGCTGGACAAGAGCATCGCCGAGAGCCTGGAGGCCCCCCTGGTCCACGTGGTCCGCAACTCCATGGACCACGGCTTTGAGGCCCCGGCGGCCCGCCAGGAGGCCGGGAAGCCCCCCGAGGGCCTTCTGCGGGTCTCGGCCTCGGCCGACAAGGAGTTCTTCTACATGGTGGTCGAGGACGACGGCCAGGGCATCGACCCGGACGCGATGCGCGAGGTGGCCGTCTCCAAGGCCATGATGTCCGAGACCCAGGCCGCCGCCCTCACGGACAAGGAGGCCATCGGGCTCATCTTCGGGGCCGGCTTCTCCACGGCCAAGGAGATAACCGACGTCTCTGGCCGCGGGGTGGGCATGGACGTGGTCCGGACCAACATCACGGCCCTCAACGGCTCCATAAACGTCGACTCCAAGGTCGGGCATGGGACCACCATCACCCTGAAGATACCTCTCTCGGTCACGCTCCAGGTGATAAAGGCCCTCCACGTGCGCGTGGGCCAGGCCAACTTCATAATCTCCCTCGAGGAGATCCTGGAGTCGCTCCGGCCGACCCCGGATGAGCTCTCCACCGTGGAGGGCAGGGGGCTCATCCTCAACCGCCGCGGCCAGATCACCCCGCTCATCAAGCTATACGAGCTCTTCGACCTGGAGCCGGAGCACCCCGATCCCTCCGAGGGCCTCCTGGTGATGGTCGAGACCCCGGCCGGGCGCTACGCCCTCCTGGTCGACGAGGTCATGGGCCAGCAGCAGGTGGTGGTCAAGGAGCTGGGCGAGCAGTTCAAGCGCCTCAATTTCCTGGCCGGCAGCGCCCTTCTGGGCGACGGCGGCCTGGGCCTGGTCCTGGCCGCCGACGGCATCGTGCGTCTGGCCTTCGGCCTGGACGGCTGACGGGCCTCCCCCCGGGGGCGGCCCGGCCGGGCGGGCGCTCAGACGCCAAGGAAGGACATAATGGCCAATGAGATAAACAGGGTCTTCATCCTGCCTGGGGAGTACTTCATCTCCAAGCAGCCGCACATAATATCCACCCTCCTGGGCTCCTGCGTGGCCGTGTGCCTCTACAGCCCCAGGCTGAAGTTCGGGGGCATGAACCACTACATGCTGCCCTCCAGCCCCAACCGGGAAAAGTCAGGCAAATACGGCGACTACGCCATCGGCGTCCTTCTGCAGTTCATGGAGAGGACGGCCGGGGGCCTGGGCGGCCTTGAGGCCATCATAAGCGGCGGGGCCAGCGTGATCACCAACATCACCTCCGGCTCCCAGATCGGCCAGAGGAACGTCGAGATCGCCCGGGAGACGCTCAAGAGGCACAACATCCGCGTCATCAGGGAGAACGTCGGGGGCACGGTCGGCCTCAAGCTCCACTACCAGAACTGGGACAACGTGCTCTCCATCGAGAAGATGGACCGCAACGTCATGAGCGGCTCGACCATCACCAGGGAGGAGAACAACCGCCTGGCGGCCCCCGCCCCCTCCTTCAGGGCCCCCCAGGCCCCCGCCCAGGCGGCCAGGCCGGCCGCCCCGTCTGGCCCGGCGGCCTCGTCCCCGGTCTCCTCCGGCAGGATCAAGGTCCTGGTGGTCGACGACTCCTCCATCGTCCGGAACCTCCTGTGCAAGGCCATGGCCGACGAGCCCGACATCAAGGTGGTCGGGGCGGCCAAGGACGCCTACGAGGCCAGGGAGATGCTCCTCGAGCTGGGTCCCGACGTCATCACCCTGGACATCGTCATGCCCAAGATGGACGGGGTCACCTTCCTCAAGAAGCTCATGGTCTACTACCCCATCCCGGTCATCATCTGCTCGACCATCGCCAAGACCGGCAGCGCGGCCGAGCTCAGGAGCGACAAGATCGGGGCGGTGGACGTCATCGACAAGGAAACCCTAAATCTCTACCAGGGCCTGGACACGGTCAAGAAGATCCTCATCCCCAAGATCCGGGCGGCGGCCAGGACCAGGGTGTCCCGCAAGTCCAAGGAGGAGGTCGCCGGGATCTGAGCCCGGCGGAGATCGCCCGGAGATAGCCGATGCCCCGTCCCGTCCTGGCCCTTTTGGCCGCCATCGTCGCCCTGGCCGTCCCCCATCTGGTCTCCGCCCAGACGACGGCCCCGGTCATCCCGGTCACCGTCGAGGAGACCGTCGGGAGGCCCCAGGGCCTCTTCACCGAGGGCCTGGTCTTTTTCGGCCAGCGCCTCTTCGAGTCGACCGGCCTCTACGGCCAGTCGGCCCTGCACGCCTTTCCGGCCTCGGAGCTCGGCCTGCCAGGGGGCCTGGGCACCGAGGCCAGGCTGTCCCTCCCGCCGGAGGTCTTCGGGGAGGGCCTGGCCCAGGCCGGCGGCGAGCTCTTTCTGCTAACCTGGCGGGAGGGCCGGGTCTTCGTGGCCGATCCAGGGACCCTGGAGATCAAGCGCTCCTACTGGCAGCCCATCGAGGGCTGGGGCCTGGCCTTCGACGGCCGGGACCTGTGGCGGTCCGACGGCACGAGCCTCCTCCAGAGACACTCCGTCCCCGACTTCTCGCCCGTCGGCCCGGCCGTGGAGGTCCGTGACGGCCAGAGCCCGGTCGGCCGGCTGAACGAGCTGGAATGGGATCCCGCCCAGGGCCTGATGCTGGCCAACATCTGGCATTCCGACCTGGTGGCGGCCATCGATCTGGTCTCCGGGCAGGTCAGGTACTTCCTGGACCTGGGCCCCATCTCGGCCGCCGAGCGGGCCGACATCGGCGGCCAGGGAGCTGGCGAGGCCGTGGCCAACGGCCTGGCCATAGACGCCCAGGGCCGCCTCTGGGCCACGGGGAAATTCTGGCCCCGGATATACCGGCTGTCGTTCCGGGCCCCGCGGTGAGACCGTCTCGCCGCCGTCCGGGCCCCTCGCCCCCCTGGCCGGGGGGGCCCAAAAGTCTGGCACGTGGGAGGCCAATTTATGCCGACGCCGCAGGAGATTTACCACCTCAACAGGCTCGATGAGGCCAGGAAGGCCCTCGAGGCGCATTTTTTCGGGGCCACCGTCCATCGGACCCTGGAGGAGGCGGAGGACCATCTGGTCCAGGCCATAGTCCCGGAAGGCCCCTACGGGTCGGTGGGCTTCGGGGGCTCGGCCACCGTGGGCTCCTCCGGCCTCCTGGCCAAGCTCCGGGCCGTGCCCGGCCTTGAGGTCATCGACCGGAACGATCCGGCCCTGTCCCCGGAGACCAGGGCCGACTACAACCGCCGGACCCTTCTCCTGGACCTCTTCGTGGCCTCCTCCAACGCCGTGACCCTGGACGGCCAGCTGGTCAACATCGACAAGTTCGGCAACCGCGTCGCGGCCATGGCCTTCGGCCCCAAAAAGGTGGCCCTCCTGGTCGGCCGCAACAAGATAGTCCCTGACATCCACGCCGCCCTGGACCGGGCCAGGGCCACGGCCGCCTCGATGAACGCCATCAGGCTGGGCCAGGACACGCCCTGCTCCAAAAAGGCCAGGTGTCTCGACTGCAGGGGCCAAAACCGCCTCTGCGGGGTCACGGCCATCACCCAGCGCTCGTTCCCGGCCGGGCGCATCCACGTCCTGCTGATTGACCAGGACCTGGGCTTCTGACGGCCCCGGGGGCCCAGGCCCAGGCCGCCCCAAGGAGGGGGGCCGCTTGCCCAGGAGAGACGAGAACCTGGCCGACCAGCCCGTCTTCGGCCCCGAGGAGCTCAGGGAGCTCGATCTGGCCATCCACCTGGCCGCCGACCTGGTCTCGGAGGCCTCGGGCCTGGATTTCGGCGACTTCAGGCAGTGCCCGGTGGACGTGAGGCATTTTCCCCAGCTTGGGCCCGAGGAGAGGAGGGGCGACGTCCTGGCCCAGCTCTTCCGCTACGCCAGGCAGGACGCCCTGCCCCGGGGCGGCCGGCCGGACTTCTGGCGGGTCTGCCTCTACGATCCGGTCATCCTGGCCGCCAGGGCGCGGGAGTCGCTGGACCTGGGGCCCCTGCTGTGCTACGTGCTGACCCACGAGTTCGTCCACGTCTCGCGCTTTCTGCGCTTCATGGAGTTCTTCGGCCTGGACCAGGAGGCCAGGGCCAGGGAGGAGGAGATAGTCCACGCCCAGACCCGCGACCTCCTGGCCCCGCGGGCCCTGGCCGGCCTGGGGCCGGTCCTGGGGCTCTTCGGGGAACGCCGCCTGACCCTGGACGGGAACCCCGCCGGGCTGGTGGCCCCCTGAGGCCGGACCTGTCTTTGCCCTTTTTGGGTCCATATTCCCCGTCCTTACCTCACAAAATCATTCCTTTCAATTCTTTTACCAATAAAATTGCTGTTATATGGCGTTCTTTCCGGAAATTCCGGCTCCCTGGCCCCGGCCGGAGGCCGAGCCGGCGCCATTCCTGGGGGCCCCGGGATGGGAGGGCCGCAAAATCATGTGTCTTGACAAGGCCCAACCTAATCTGAGAAAATAAAAGCGCTTTTATTATCGTTGCCCTTTTGGGCTAGCAAATTGTTCTGAAGGCTTCGTCAAGAAATGGACATCTAACCCTCAAACGGCGGTCTTCATGGACCGCAATAGTGTCTATAAGGGCTATAAAGGCTTCTTTCAGCCCTATCCGTTTCTTGTATTTGGTTATAAAAGACCAAATATTATCCCTGCCTTTGCCGATCCGGGGACAATCCCAGCCGTTTCCCCCAGTGGGGGGGACCGGCGGCCAGGGATGGGGTACCCTGGGTCTCGCGTCGGCCAAAATGGCCGACGTCACTCCAGGTTAGCCTGCGCGGGCGGTGATTGTCCCATTCTGCCGAGGGTTTTTTCTGGACTTGCCAGACTAACTAGCGCACATTAATTTTGAAGCCCGCGGCCGGGCCAGAGGTAAGACAACATGAAATTAGGGACTAAGATCATCCTTGGCTTCGTGGTCATATGCGTCATCTTCATAGCCATCAGCCTAGTCGCCCTCCACAGCCTGTCCAACATCCGCAACGAGACGGCCAGCCTCCGCGACCAGATAATGCCCGGCAACGACCTGGTCGCCGAATTACAGTCCAACGTCGAGCTTGAGGCCTTGAACATCATGGAATTCAGCTACGACTTCAACCCCGACCGCTGGAAGACGGCCAGCGCCTTCCACGGTTCCGTCGTCGACGGCATCGGCAAGCTGAAGAACATGGTCAGGGCCGGGCTGGCCGCTAGCAGCCCCCAGGTCAGGGACCTTCTGTCCCAGTCGGAGAGCGAGTACAACGCCTACTACGACCTGGCCGACGAGATGCCCCAGCTCAACTCCACCCTGGTCGAGAACCGCACGAACGTGGCCAAGGCCTACGCCAGCCTCATCGAGCACCTGTCGGCCTTCGTCAACGAGCAGTCCGAGATCCTGAACCGCGACATAGCCTCCCGGGGCTCGGAGCTTGACGACATGTCCGTCAGGTACTCCCACCTGAACATGTCCATAGGCATCCAGCAGTCGACCACCAACATGTACGTGAGCCTGCTCAGGGGCCTCTACTACAGGGACACCACCCTCTTCGAGACGGCCCTCAAGTCAGCGAACGAGGCCCTGGATCGTGGCAAGGCCCTCCTGGCCGACTGCCGGACGGCCGCCGACCGCGAGGCCGTCTCCAGGATAATCACCGAGGCCCAGAACGTGGCCACCATCCTGGTGACCTTCCGCGACATCTACAACACCGTCAACGACAACAACGTCAAGAGGTCAGCGGCCCGCGACCAGCTCCTCAAGACGGTCGCCACCCTCAGCCAGGGCATGACCGAGCTGGCCAACTCCTTCGCCGCCGACACGCTCTCCCTCTCCTCCACCTCCCTGGTCACCCAGATAATCGGCATCGGCGTGGCCGTCATAGTCAGCACCCTCCTGGCCCTCTTCCTGACCAGGAGCATCACCGTGCCGATCAACAACATAATCGGCGTCCTCACCGAGGGGGCCCAGGAGGTCGACTCGGCCTCCGGCCAGCTTTCCCACGCCTCCAACACCCTGGCCGAGGGGGCCACGGAGAACGCGGCCTCGCTTGAGGAGACCAGCGCCGCCCTGGAGGAGCTCTCCTCCATGACCAAGCGCAACGCCGACAACGCCGTCGAGGCCAACTCCCTGATGAGCCAGGCCACCGATGCCGTCTCCAAGGCCGAGAACTCCATGGCCAACGTCATCCAGGCCATGGAGCAGATAGCCACGTCCGGGAACGAGATAGGGAAAATAATCAAGACCATCGACGAGATAGCCTTCCAGACCAACCTGCTGGCCCTCAACGCGGCCGTCGAGGCGGCCAGGGCCGGCGAGGCCGGGGCCGGCTTCGCCGTGGTGGCCGACGAGGTCCGGAACCTGGCCATCCGCAGCGCCGACGCGGCCAAGAACACGGCCGACCTCATAGCCGCCACCATATCCAACATCAACTCCGGCTCCGAGATGGTCAACTCGACCTCCGAGAACTTCCAGACCGTCTCCGCGCATTCCTCCAAGGTGGCCCAGCTGGTCTCAGAGGTGGCCGAGGCCTCCAAGGAGCAATCCCAGGGCATCAACCAGATAACCACGGCCATGACCCAGATGGACAAGGTCACGCAGTCCAACGCCGCCTCGGCCGAGGAGTCGGCCAGCGCGGCCAGCCAGTTGTCCCTCCAGGCCGGCAACCTCATGAGCGCCGTGGACGACATCACCGTCATTGTCCATGGCGCCCACGGCGGCGCCGTGCCCGTGGCCAAGAGGCAGGCTCCCCAGATTCCCGGGCGCCAGTCCCAGAAGGCCATCCAGCCGCCCAGGAAGCCCACCGCGTCCGAGCCCAAGGGGGCCCTGCCGATGGACAACGACGACGACTTCGAGTTCTAGCCGGCCAGACCGAACGCCGGGGGGCCGTGGGACCCGCCAGATGGCGGGTCC
>JAISEK010000084.1 GCA_031264145.1 Deltaproteobacteria bacterium | reverse complement strand
ATATAAGGCGCTAATATTGCCTCATATTAATATTATTAATATTAATTAATAGTATTTATATTCTATAATCTACTGATTTCAGTCAAGAATAAATCCTGAAGCTACCAGCTAAAGCCAATGATTTTACTATATAAAAAAGAGACAATAAATAAAATAATGTTATATAATTATTCATAATATAAGATATTAAGCTAACAATATATAAGTTAGTTAGTTATATTTTTAGATATAACTATAAATTCAACAACTTATGACAGACATATAAACTCAAAAAATGAGGTATAATAATGGCTAAAAAAAAACCATACCTTCTTTTAAGCAAGAGAGGGAAAAAACAAAGAGAAAAAAAATATGGCTCTTTAGCCGGTTGTACAACATATTTTTTAATAATTTTATTATTGAATATATTTTTAATTTATATTATTAGATAAATAATAAATTTTAATATTAAATATCTATTTAATATTGTTATTTTATTTTATCCCAAAATAATCTTGAATGACTATAACCTGCTCTATAGAATGGCTTTCTACCACCACCGGCCTCCTTTAGACGGCGTCAAGCCAGCCACGCCCATGGACTGCATGGCGTCCCCGTGGAAGTACTCAAGCGATTCGCCTGGCGCGAGCAAAGAGACTCAAAAAGCCATCCACTGGCGCAGAAGCATATGGCCGATGAAGACCGAGGCTTTTATGCGGACAGACTTCTCGATTTACGGGCCAAACATACTTTGGTTATGTAAACAGCCGCAGCCTTGATCCCCAGAAGGCGAAGGCACATCCCTTCAAGGCCGATAAACTGATATTGCGCCTATTGACCGATTGGCCCGGTCAAATCTACTGAACCGCATGCCATTTTCCTGGAAAACCATCGGCTGGTCCGCCCAATGGAGCCTGACAGACCGATGCCAGATCCGACCAATCCGCTCCCAGCCATCCATAAAATTATTGCCGCTTCGCCCCTCTCCGATGTATAATGGCCCCATTGTTCGACTAAATGGCCTTAAGGACCGGCCAGGGCCAGACTGAGTTTTGTGGTTTCCGGGTTTGGCCCAGTCTGTCTCGGCGGATGGACGCACCGATGGGGCGGTCACGTCTTCAGGCCGTCCTGGCTTGGGCCTCTTTTGCCGTCGGCCGGCTAACGAGCGTCCGTTATCGCCCTTGGCCTGCCGGCCCTTGAGGTCCCCGACGGGGCCCAGCTTCAACCGCTTGACGGGCAGGTCCCTGGCTTTCGCAAAGTCGCGGCTTGCCTGGGGTTACCGTTATGAAGAAATTACCCTTAGGTATATATACATTCAATAAAATAATTAATGGTGGATTTCTCTATATAGATAAAACAAAATTTATATATGATTTAATACAAAATACAAGTCCAATATTACTTACTAGACCAAAAAAATTTGGAAAAACTCTTTTAATAAGTACAATAAAAAAGTTCTTTCTAGGACAGCGAGCCTATTTCAAGGGGCTCTGGGTGGACGGCCAGCAGCACGACTGGCAGAGCCACCCGGTCATCCACCTGGATCTGGCCAGGATCAACCCCAACGGCCTGGACAACCTTCGCCAGAGCCTCATGACCAGCCTGTCGAAGCTGGTCAGGGCCGCCAACCTCCAGGTCAGGGGCGACGCCCCAGCCGCCGTGCTCTCGTCCTTCATCGGCGACCTGGCCAGGACGCGCCGGCAGAAGGTGGTCGTGCTGGTCGACGGGTACGAGATCCCCATCGTCGGCAACCTGGCCCGCCCGGAGTTGCTGGCCAGGGTCTGGGAGGAAATGGTCGGCCTCTACGCCGTCCTGGGCGAGACCAGGGAGCACCTGCGCTTCTCCCTCCTGGCCGGGGTCAGCCGCTTTGACCGCCAGGCCCTCTTCCCCGGCCTCCCGGATCTCCGCGACATCACCTTCGACCCCCGGTTCTCGGCCCTGTGCGGCCTCTCGGTGGCCGAGTTCGACGAGCATTTCCGGCCCTACATGGAGTCGGTCCTGGCCTTCCTGGAGGACGAGAACCTCCTTGTCCGCAACCCTTCCCTCGACGAGCTCCGGCAGGACCTCCTGGACTGGTACGGCGGGTACTCCTGGGACGGCAGGACCAGGGTCATCAACCCCTTCTTCCTGCTCCATTTCTTCCGGGCCAAGGAGTTCAACAACTTCTGGCACACGGCCAAGGCCCCGGCCAAGATAGTGACCCTGGTGCGGAAGCACGACCTGGCCTTCCACCTCTTCGACCGTGACCTCTCGATGGCCCCCGAGGGCAACGCCGTCAACATCGACGACATGCTGCCCATCCCCGTCCTCTTCCAGAACGGCTTCCTGACGGTGGCCAAGGCGGCCAGGCAGGCCGGGGGGACCAGGTACAGCCTGGCCATCCCCAACTTCGCCTCCCGCTGGCTCCTGTTCGTCTACCTGATGGCCAAGCGGTTCAACCTGAGGCCGGGACACCTATGGACCGAGATTGACCAGCTCCTGAGGGCTCTCAGGAACCGTAACGCCCAGGTCACCTCCCTGGCCTTCAAAAGGCTCCTGACCTCGTTCCACCACCACATGGAGCCGCCCTTCTCCGAGCACTATCGCCAGGTCTTCCTCTACACCATGTCCATCCTGGGCCAGCCACTGTGGGTCGACGACCCCGAGGGCCAGGGCGTGGTCAACGGCCTCTTCAAGGCCCCCGACAGCGTCCTCTTCGTCATGCAGATGGTCTACAGGAAGCCGGAGGCCGGGCTCCCCCGCGACGATGGCCAGGAGGGCCAGGACGACGCCGGCTACCACGCCGACGACGAGTGGCTCCGCCCGAGCGGGGAGATCCTGGCCCACGAGGAAAGGCTCTCCGGCGAGGCCAGGGCCTGCCTGGCCCGGCTGGACAAGTTCGGCTACGCGAGGACCCTCCTGAAAAAGGGCCTCAAGGTGGTCAAGGCGGCCATGGTGGTCCAGAGCAACTCGGTGGTCAAGGTCCTCTTCGAGGACGCCTGACCGCCATTCCCTGGGCCGGGACGGGAGCCCCTGGTTCACCGCCCGGCCCAGGGCGGCCAAAACAAGGATTCCCCGCCCAGTGCCTTTTCTCGGGCCAGGCCAAGGCGGGACGACAGAGGCCCAGGGCGCACTGGCGCCCAGGGCAGAAAGGCGGTTCGCAAAGCACATGTCGTACCGAGAGTTCAAAAAGGCGGTCCAGGGACGGGCGACCGTGGACGGGGCCGGCGTGCACCTGGTAAGGGTCCTGGGGCACGACACGGTCGAGGACTACGATCCCTTCCTGATGCTAGACTCCTTCGACTCCAGGGACCCCTCGCTCTACGTCAAGGGCTTCCCCTTCCACCCGCACCGGGGCATCGAGACCATCACCTACCTCATAGAGGGGCGGATGCTCCATGAGGACAGCCTAGGCAACAGGGGGGCCATCAATTCCGGCGAGAGCCAGTGGATGACCGCCGGCAGCGGCATCATGCACCAGGAGATGCCCCAGGCCTCGGAGCGCATGCTCGGCCTGCAAATATGGCTCAACCTCCCCAGACGGGAGAAGATGGCGCCCCCCAGATACTTCGACATCAGAAAGGACATGATCCCCGTGGTCCAGGAGGGCCCCAACGAGGTAAGGGTCATCTCCGGCGAGTACAAGGGCACCAGGGGGGTCAGGCCGGCCCACGTCCCGGCGACCCTGTACGACGTGTCCATCAAGCCAGGGGGCCTCGTCGAGATCGACACCGACCCTGGCGACAACGCGTTCGTGTTCCTCATTGAGGGCCCCGTCAGGACGGCCGGCCACGACTTCGCCCAGAAGACGGCGGTCCTGTTCGGGCCCGGCCGCAGAATCGAGCTGGAGGCCAGGGAGGGGCCATCGAGGCTAATCTTTTTCGCCGGCCCACCGCTTAGGGAGCCGGTGGCCTGGGGCGGCCCCATCGTCATGAACACCGGCGACGAGCTGAAACTGGCCTTCGAGGAGCTGGACAAGGGCACTTTCATCAAGTGAGCCCGTGGCGGCCGTGGCCGCCTGGACCGACAAAGGCCCGTCCCCCGAACGGGGGACGGGCCTTCACACGGCGATCTTTCCCTGCCTTCCCGGTCACGCCCAAAGGCGGGGCCCGGCCCTTTCCCTCGCGGCCTGTCCCCGAAAGGCAGGCACTCCTGGGCGTCGGACCGACGCGGGCCAAGGACAAGGGTGAGTTGGATGGCGTGAACGGTCTTATGGTTCAGACAAAAAAAGAATATAGTGGACGGGTCGATCGCATTGGTGGCGAACGCCTATGCCTCAAAAAATTAAAAATAGACATATCTCAAAAATTTTACTAATTATTTAAATCTAGTACGCCAGCAAAGACCAACTATGGCATGCGGTCCCATCTTGTTCTAAGAAATTCCAGCAGCCTGGCTGAAAAGGCCAACGTCAAGGCTTCCATCTAAAGATAGTGGTTTTAACCCACCAAAAAAAGACAATCGAGCCTTGACAATAGATCTTAAACCTGGTTGTTTTCAGGCTCACCTGGGTTTTTACATGGGCATCAAGGTTGCCTTGGCGGCCAATGCCGCTGGCAAGGTCCTCCCCTGGGCCGCGATCCCAAGACGTCGCGCCTATCGGAAAAAACATGGGACCAAGGAGGCGGGGGCCGGGAAAGGAAGGCCTCAGTGGAGGGTGGACTTGGTGGGCTTTTCGCCCATCAGGTAGAACATCTGCTGGATTTTCTTGTATTCCTCTTCCTCGGCCTGGGTGAGGACCTTGTCTGGGTTTTCGGCCTTGAACTTCTTCAAGGCCACCTCGGCCTTGGCCATGGCCTTGTAGTCATCCTGGTGGACCAGGGCGCTGACGCCGGGAAGGGCCCTGATCCTCTCCTCAAGGGCGTTGCTGAAATCAGGGTCGTCGTCCGGGACCTCCACCTGGCAGCGGATGACGAGCGTCCCCTTGGGCACTCCTGGCAACTCGCTGAGATCCTCGCTGACCTTTTTGAACTTTACCCGGCCGACGCCCCCGATGTCCCGCAGGATGCCCATGATTTCAGGGGGCAGGTCCTCGATATCCTCCAAATTCTGGAAAGAGTCCGAATCATCGGTCCCGTCGTTCAGGGCCAGGTCCCTGGCCTCCCTCATCAGGTCGTCCAGGTCAAACCCGCTGATGGCCTCCAACAGGGACTGGAATTTGCGCTCGCCGTTGGTCTCGGGGACAACCCGCCGGGCCCGGCTCCTGGCCGGGGTTTTTTGGGCCTTGCCGCCAGCCACGGGAAAGAGCGCCGACGCCTGCCTGAGGAACTCCGGGCCGAAGAGCGCGCCCATGGCCTCAATGGCCGCCTCTCCCAGGCCCCTGGCCTCGATCTTGGCCATCTGGGCCATGAAATCGGAACCGTAGACGGCCTTCATGACCAGAGCGGCCGCCTCTCCTAGATCCTTGGCCCCAGAGCTGGAGGCCCAATTGACGAAATCATTGGCCAGTATGGCGGCAAACTCACTGGGAACGTCAATCTTGACCAGCGACTCCGCATCCTTGGCCAGCTCGCCGCCCTGGGCTTTTTCCGCCACCGCCGTCGATGGCTTTTCCCCGGTCGCCTTCCTGGCCTTGCCCGTCGCCTTGGGCTTTTCCTCCCTGGCCGCCTTGGGCTTGTCTCCCTTGGACGCCTTGGGTTTTTCCTCCTTGGCCTTTTTGTCCTTTTCCTTCCCTGTCTCGGCCTGGCGCCGGGACAACTTGGACATCCCGTAGAGGAAGTCGGCGATGGCCTTGTCGTCCAGGCCCTTGTTGTGGGACAGGTTGGCGGACTTGAACCTGGGGAGGCCAGCCAGGGGGGCGAGATCGACGATGTGGTTGCGGCCCAGATCCAGGTGCTCCAGCCTTGGCAGTTTGCCCAGCCCCCGGATGTCGGCGATCTCGTTGCCGGAGACATCCAGCTCCCTGAGCTCCATGAGCCCCATCAGGGGGGCGACGTCGATGATCTTGTTGTCGCTCAGATCCAGGCGCTCGATTCCGGCAAGGCCCTCCAACGGCGAGACGTCCTCTATGCCGTTCATGCTGAGGTCCAGGTATACCATGCGTCTGAGGGCGGATATCGGGCCGATGTCGACCAGGCCGTTTCCGCTGAGTTCCAGGTACCTCAGGTCGGCCAGGCCCGCGATCGGTGACAAATCCGTAAGGCCGACGTCGCTGGCCGACAACCCGGCAAGATTCCCGAAGATACCCAGCTGGCGCGCGTCGGCCAAGGGGTTGCGGCTGACGGCCAGCAATTTCAGGTCCTCCAGCTTGGCCAGGGTCTTGAGGCTGGATACCCTGTTGCGGGAGACGTCGAGGTCCCTGAGCTTGGCCATCCAGGACAGCGGGCCCAGATTGTCGACCCAGTTGTCGCTCAGGTCAAGATTGACCAGCCCGAACATGCCGAACAGCGCCTCGACCGATTTGACCCGGTTGCGGGAGAGGTTCAGGCTGACGACGTTGGACAGGTGCATTAGATCGGAGATGTCCGAGAGGGCGCAGCCGCGGATCCTCAGATCGGACAGCGCGGGGAGCGAGCCCAGGGCCAGGGTCCCGTCTCGGCCATGGAAGCTCAGGTTGTCCAGGTGCAGGGTCTCCAATTTAGGCAAGTCCCTGAAATCTACCTCCGTCACGCCGGGGCAATTCACGGACAGCGACTCAAGATCCGGCAGTTCACCGATCCTCAGGGCCCCCTTGAGCCCGAGTTCCGTGAGATCGAGCCTCACCAGGCTCCCTTCCTCGACGGTCATGGCCAAACGCCCCCGGCCCTCCACGATGACCCGGCCGGGGCTGCTGAGGTCCCACGAGAGCCCGGCCGCGGGATGGTCCCGCACGAGGGCCGCCAGGGCGGCCACAGAACTGGGTTCGCATACCTCAATCTTTTTGCTCATACGGTTAACCTGCGCACGACGCCGACCCGGATCGTGACGAAATTGTGGTTGGGCAATCAGCCACCCCCATCCGGGGCGCCTGCGTGGGCAACGTGGGACGAAATGGCCCTGGGTGTTCCGGAGGGACCGGACCCGTGGCTGGCCAGAGCTGTAGATCCATCACAATGTCAAGCTCTTCGGAGCTATAATAATTATACCGGCGGGAATTAGCAAGCCCCAAATCAAAGGATCCCCAAAAAAAACTTACAATAAGCCCTTCCCTGGCCCCTTTTGGGTGCCATGGCCCTATCTTGGGGCCCAAAGGGAGCGAATTGGCTGGCACCAGGAGGCCATCGGCGGGGAAAAAACGCCAATGGCCCTCGGGCCGGAGCCCCGGGGGCCATTGGCGTTGCCCGGTCGAGAGGCGGCCTCACTTGAAGTTGGCGAAGGCCTCCTCGGCCGAGGGGGCGTTGCCGACCACCGACATGACCCCGGCCCGCGGATCGAGGTACTCCCGGGCGACCCTCAGGATGTCCTGGGCCGTCACGGCCTCGATGGCCGCCAGGTGGCGCTTGTCGAAGTCCTCGCCCAGCCCGTAGAGGACGTTGAACATGAACTCCTCGGAACGCCTGGCCAGGGTCTGAAGGCGGATGACCCTCTGGCCGCAGAGATAGCGGATGGCGGCCTGGACCTCCTGGTCTGTCAGTGGCTTGGCCCTAAGCTCCGCTATGATTTCCAGCAGGCCCGAGGTGGCCTGGCCGGTCTTCTGGGGATCGGAGGCGATGTAGAGGCTGAAGGACCCGGTCCCCAGGCCCGGGTTGTAGCTGGAGGCCACGGTGTAGGCCAGGCTCCTCTTGTTCCTCAGCTCGCTGAAGAGGAGGCCGCCCAGGCCGGACAGGTAGGAGTCGAGCACCTCCAGGGCCGCCTGGTCCGGATGGCCCAGCCCAGGGGCCAGGAAGGCCAGGCCCAGGTGGGTCTGGGCCGAGTCCTGGACCTCGCTGAGCCTGACGGGCCCCTTGATGGCCGCGGGGGGGGCAGGGACGGCCACGTGGCCGGCGGCGCCCTCTGGCCGCCAGGAGGAAAGGAAGGAGTCGAGGGCCTCGGCCACCAGCTTGGGCTCCACGTCCCCGGAGACGACCACGAACATGTTCGCGGGCGCCATCAGCAGGTCATGGAAGGCCCGGAGGTCGGGGGGCTGGGCCGCGGCCACGACCTCGGTCAGGCCCAGGGCGTCCTGGTGGTAGGGGTGTCGGCCATAGAGGCCCCGCCTGAGGAGCCTGAAGGTCCTCTCGACCAGCTGCTCGTCCTGGAGCTTGAGCATGGCCAGGGTCTCGGCCCTGAACTCCTCGAGGTTGTTGGGGGCGAAGGCCGGCCTGGCCAGGAGCTTGGACATGACCTCCAGGCCCGACTCCCAGTTGGAGGCGATGAAGGTCCCCGCCAGGCCCATCGAGTTGCGGCCGGAGAAGCCGATGACCGAGGCCCCCATGCCCTCGATGAGCCTGGAGAACTCCTCCGAGCTCATGTCCTGGGGGGCCATGGCCAGGACGTGGCTCATGAGGTTAGCGAGGCCCTCCTGGCCCGCCGTCTCGCCCAGGACGCCGCCCATGAAGCCGATCCTTATGTTGACCATGGGAAGGGTCGGGTCGCGCAGGACGAACAGCCTGGCCCCGCTCTTCAGGGGCAGCGGCTCCCAGATGGAGGCCGGCCCGGAGGCGGCCTCGGGCATGGCCGGGGCCAGCGAGCCGAGGACTTCCATCAGGGCATCCCGGTCCGGCTCCGGGGCCGAGGCGGGAAGCATGATGGCCACCGTCATGTTCCGGGGCACGAAATACTCCTGGGCCAGCCTGGCCAGGTCGGCCGAGTTCATGCGGCCCCACTGCGGCAGGTAGGCGTCCCGGAGCCGGTAGTCGCCCATGACGAGCTCGAAGTTGCCGAGGATGGCGGCCAGGGAACTGGAACTCTCCTGGCCGAGCAGATACGAGGAGGTGGCCAGGGCCCGGGCCCGGCCAAGCTCGTCGGCCGCCGGCGGCCGGGAGGCCAGGCCGGAGAGCTCCTCCATGACGGCCGCTATGGCCGGGACCACCTTTCCCGGCTCGGTCTCCAGGCTGATGACGAACAGGCCGTCGAGAAGAAGGGTCATGGATGAGGTGCCGATGTCGGTGACCAGGCCCTTTATGTTCTTGACGTTCTCGACCAGCCTGGCCGAGCGGCCCATGTCCAGGAGGGCCGAGAGGAGATCGAGCTGGGGGGCCTCGGGCGCGCCGGCCGGGGGGACCTTGAAGCCGATCATGACCTTGGGCACCTGGACGAGATCGTTCCTGAAGACCATGAGCTCGGGACCGTCCTGGCTCTCCCTTGGTCCAGGACGGGGCAGGACCGGCGCGGGGCCCTCGGGGTTGGCGAGGCCGGAGTAGTGCCTCTCGACCATGGGCGGCACGTCCTGGGGACTGAAGCCGCCGGCGATGACCAGGATGGCGTTGTCCGGGCGGTAGAACTTGTCGTGGAAGGCCAGGGCCGTGTCCCGGCCGGCCTCCCTGACCGTCTTCTCGGTGCCCAGCACCGGGTGGCCGTACGGCCGGCCGTTGAAGACCCTGGCGGAGAACATGTCCCACATCAGGTGGTCGGGGCTGTCGTGGCTCCGCTTGATCTCCTCGACCACAACCTCCTTTTCCAGGTCGTACTCCTTGGGATCGTATATGGGGTTGAAGACTATGTCGGAGAGGATGTCCAGCCCCAGCTCCAGCGACTCGGCCGGCAGGCTCAGGTGGTAGACCGTGTCGTCGTTGCTGGTGTAGGCGTTTATGACGCCGCCGCTGTTCTCGACCTCGGCGGAGACCTCCCCCACCCCCCTCTTCTTGGTGCCCTTGAAGGCCATGTGCTCCATGAGGTGGGCCAGGCCGTACTCGGCCTCGCCGTTCTCGGCCGCCGAGCCGGCCTTGACCATTAGGAGGGCCGTGATGGTCGGGTTGCCCGGCTGGGGAACCATGATGACCTTGAGGCCGTTGTCCAGGACGTAGCTGGCATCGACTCCGCCCTGGGCCTGGGGAGCCTCGATGAGGCCGGGAACCAAGAAAATCATCAAGATCACCAGTATTCTGAATTTTGATCCAAATTCCGCTATTGGAAAAGGCATGCTTGGGACTCCAGTGCTTTTAGGAAGGACAGCCAGGAGGCGGCCTCCCCGGCCAGCGCCTGGAGGGCCGACCCGGCCCATTCCCGTGGCCGGCAAGTCAGTGCCGGCCACGGGAATGGGGACAATTCTAGCCAATTCCTGGCCACAATACAACCGCCCGTCCACAGCCGTCCTGTGGCCAAAGCGTAAATACAACGACTATTGGCGCATGCCTTGGCCCCTATTCCTCCCTCCGGCCATCGCCGTCGGCAGCTGGTCCCCAGAGTTGGCCGGCCTGCCTCATCTGGCTTCTCGTGAAAACGGCCAGCGCGGCACCATGAAACGCCCCTCCGGCCAGGCCGAGTTGGATTGCCCGAAAGCCAATGCGTCTGAAGCCCATGCGCCTCGCTTTCCGACGGGGCGAGGCCGCTCAGCCCACGGGTCAAGATGGCCATATTGGTTTACAAGTTGCAGGCCTACAAGGAGCCGAAATTATCTATTTTTATTAATAATTACATACTATAATTTATTAATTATATAATTTTATTTATTATTAAGTATGCTATAATTAAATAATATGTTATATAAATAACATAATAAGGCGTTTAAATAGCTTACACCAGCCCAAAAGCCAAGGATAGCCACTCCAGGGCTCAGACGACAGGCTCCGGCCAATGTCAACAACTTAAGCCAATCTCCGTGCCAAGTCCAGGTACACAGCATGAAAAATCAGACGTCTTGCCCCAGTTAACGGGCCATGGACGAAAATCATTTTTCCATATCGAGGACGGGACACCTTAAGTTGTTGACATTGGGCTCCGGCCGGTGGGCCGGACAGCAAAAACAATCACAGGAAACGGAGATCCTCATAAAAGTTATAATTTTTTGAAAATTTTAAAAAAATGACTCCTATGGTCAGAAAACCCTGCTAATTGGCGAATCAAACATCTTGACACTTGCTGGATTTGAGACTAAAATAAATCCAAAATAGCCCCTGACATCTTGGGCCTCGACATTACCTCCCCAAATAAGACCACCTCATTGTCCCCAGAGGCCGAACCGCGCTGTGTCTTCGATTTTGGTTTTGACACATATCGTGCTTTGAAGCCAAGAAGATAAGTCACTGGACTTGGGTTTATTTTTGCTGTAAAATTCTTGAGTGTATCCACTGGATGCACTCCTGGCCAACGGCTTGGCGACCTGCCCTCCTCCTTGCCTGCCTGGCCAGGAAAGGCCCACCAGACTGCCTCAGGCCGGGGCTGGCTTGAAAATCCTGATCGGATTGGCTATTTTGTCTTTTGGCCGGGACCAGCCAAGGCCCACGCTCCGCCAGGCGCACCTGCGACATTGCCATGGCTTTCCTTCGGGGAGACGTCGGGGGCCATCTGGTTCCAGACAGCCTCAAATAGATGGCTTTAAGATAAAACAGCTCCAAACAGATATCATTTTATGTAACGTAAGCAAACTTACTAGCCATCTATCGTTTTTTAACCTATTTATGGTGCTCTTATGGCTGATATTCAAACAACTAAATGGCCAATTGATAGATTATTAAGGCCGAACACCCGAATCGACCTTATTCTAGATATTGATCTCATTAATGATCGGATCGACGTCCGCAACGGCGTGGTCTACGACCTGACCGACCAAAACGTCATCATCTCCCAGACCGATCCCCTCATGACCAGGTCCATGGTCGGCCGCGAGATACAGGTCACCTTCGTCGGCCGCGAGCCCGTCAGCGGCGAGATCCTCCGCTGGGGCTGGACCGGCAAGATCACGAAAATCGACAACTTCCAGCTCAACCAGAACGAGACCGTCCAGGCCATCTACCTGACCACCCCGGCCCTGGGCCAGATCAGCGAGACCAACGCCAGGATGGACTACCGCCTGACCATAGTCTCCAACGACCACATAAGCATCCAGACCCACCCCTCGTTCGGTCGGGTGGTCCTCTTCGACTTCTCCGCCGGCGGCGTCCTCATCGGGGTGCCCGCCCCACCCCAGGCCACCATGGGCATGAGACTGTGGTTCACCCTCTTCTTCCCAAACTTCCAGGTCCCCGGCGGCCAGACGACCATCAACGGCGAGGCCGAGGTGGTCCGCATCAGCTACACCCCTGGCGACCAGATGGCCAAGCTTGGCCTGAAGTTCCACGAGCTGGACATGAACGCCACCCGGGCCCTCCAGAAGGCCATCAACTTCTACATGCTCGAGGAGCAGCGCCTCCGCAACCGCACCGAGTCCTGACGCCCTCCCAGGCTTTGCCCCCAAAACCATCGCGGCCCCCCGCCCGCGGCGTTTCGCCGCCAGCCAAGGGCCGTTTTTCATTTGAAACGGCCCCTCGGCGCCACGCCTGGCGACGACGCGCCCGGACCGGTAATTCAGGCCCGGACGGGGCCGCCGCCCGCCGTGAGGGCCAGGGCATTGTTGTCGCCCGTCAGGGCAACGTCTTCTCCTGACGCCGCCAGTGTTGCCTGGACGTTCCGGCGGTCATGCCAGTATTGATATAGGCAATCTACGATTGATAGGTATGTAAAAAGTATAAAAAAATACCAGTATATAATTATATTAAAAAATCAACTATTTATATTCGTAATATTAACCCCAAAAAAACAACCTCTTATTACCATGTCACTCACCACAACACCGTCGAGAATAAGGCCATAGGCTTGGTGTTCTGTGGCGCGGGGAACGGCTGACTGTCACGGCCTTGGAATCTCGGTTTGTCAGTTCATGATTTTTAGGGTAACATCTGTCCATGGCCTCAAGACTCAATGTCAACAACTTAAGGGTGCCCTGCCATCAGATAAGGAAAAAATGGCATCCGTTCATGGCCTGTTTACTGGGGAGAAAGACGTTTGGTTCATTATGCTAGGTGCAGAGACCGCCTTTAAGTTGTTGGCATTGCCTCAAGGCTGTCTGTCTGGACAACATTGATGATTCCGCATGATACCGAGGCGAACAATGTAAACCAACAATTGAGGAACGCGGACAGGTGCGGATCGGCGAAAGGTTGGCTGATGGCGTGAGGCGAGGCTTAAATGAACCTTGGGATTGTAATTCTAAGTTGCTTTCAAAAGTTGACTATATTATGATCCCGGCCAGGGAGGATTCATCATGGCTAGGGTGTTCAATTTTTCAGAAGAGGTTCTTGGATTTGCAACGAAACTCAGAAATGATGCCAAAACCATACGAGATTTTCGAGCTGGAATTAGTGTT
>JAISEK010000011.1 GCA_031264145.1 Deltaproteobacteria bacterium | reverse complement strand
TGGTTGCCGATGGTGATCGACTCGATGTCCAGTATCTTGTATGGCTTCGGCGATATCTCGCCGGCCGGCTGGAAGATGATTTTCCCGAAGTAGTTGAGGGGCAGCTTGGCGGCCTGGCGCTTCTTGGAGCGCCTGGACCACTTGACGTAGGCGTTGAGGGTCGAGTATTTGAACAGGACCGGCAGCACCAGGGAGCTGGTGCGCTCGATGTTTATGTTGACTATGCTCCTCACCGGCGTCCCCGGCTTGAAGACGTTGTCGAAGTACCTCACGTCGCCAGGGAGGGTGAACTTCTTCCCGTCGTCCCCGATGAGGGTCAGGTAGTCCCAGGTCGGGAGCCTGTCCAGGTAGCGGAGGATCCTCTGGAAGGAGGGCAGATCGCCGGACTTGTCCTCCCTGGCCTTGGAGGACCGCTCCTCGGAGTTGATGAGCTTCATCAGGCCGGTCAGGAGCAGCCTCTGGAAATTGTGTTTCTGGCCGGTCTCCTGGGAAGAGAAGAAGGACGACAGCCGGCCGTAGGTTATGACGTTCGGGCTGTTCTCCAGCTCAGGCGGGAAGGCCATGTTCTTGTTGATGAAGATGACCTTGTTGACGAAGCGGTCCTTGGGGACGGGGCCTATTTTCTCGCATATCTGGGCCTGGAGCAGCCTTAGCTTGTAGCCGTTCAGCTTGACCGGGTTCTCCCTCCTCTCCGTCTGGGCGCTCTGGTTCGACCTGTAGGCGATGGTGTCCTTCCTTTCCCTGTAGGACACTATCTCGCCGCCCCAGTTCTTGCACTCGATCACGTATATCTTCTTCTTGGTCAGGATTATGATGTCGATCTCCCGCCTGTGGTTGACGCTGCTGTCGAAAATGCGCTTTGAGCTGAAGACCGCCGATCTGGAGAAGTTCTTGTTGCCGAGGATGAACTGCTTGAGTTTCTTTTCCCCCTCGTCGCCCAGGGCCTTCTTGGCGCTCACGACATAGGTCTGGAGTTTGTGGTTTTTGATGGCGTTATACGTATCTATTATATGCCTTACAGAAATCTGTTTGGGAAATTGCAGATGAAATAATGTTAACATCAAAAGATAACAAAATATCATCATTGAAAATACGTATAAATAAAACATGACCAATATCCTTGACACTATTCAGTGGTCAAAAGATAATTTTTCAGCTATGGGAAAAGCAAGCGTATCGCTTAAGTATGGGCAAAAAAAATAATTATGACAATTAAACCTCTCAAAATTTGGAATATAGACTCATGAAAAAAACTTGAATGCCCCAATAGAATCAAATAGTTGCCAAAAACCAGGAGCGGCCGATAAATTAACCCAAAAAATAATTACCATATTTCAGCCCGTTAGTAAAGGCCGGTAGCGGCGGGGGAAGGCTGCGGGCCTTTGGGGCCGGGCGGAAGGCGTTGGCCAGTCGGGGATCATGGGGCGGGACCCGCCCGGAACATGGGCGGGCGGGAGAAGGCGGCCGGTATCTCGCCTTTCCGGTGGCGGCCAGGCGCGGGTCGATGTCCCCGGAACCGGCGGGGGCTTGGCCGGATCCGTCCCGGGGAGTCCTCATCCCCCGGGCAAGGGGGAAACGGCGATCTACGGGCCCTCGTCTGGCCCCGGGCCCTCTGGCGGCCTGGGGGCTATCTCGACCTTGTCCACCTTGCGGGAGTCGGCGGCCCTGATGCGGAAGACGTAGTCCTCGAAGGGGATCTCCTCGTCGTTCACCGGGACCCGGCTGACCTGGTCGGTCAGGAAGCCGCCCAGGGTCTCGTAGTCCCCCACGGGCAGCGGGGCGGGCAGCTTGCCGTTGAGATCCGAGATGGTCGTCTGGCCAGTGGCCAGGAACACGCCGGGCGAGAGTTCCCTTATGTTCTCGTCCTCCTCCTGGTCGTACTCGTCGTTGATGTCGCCGATGATCTCCTCGATTATGTCCTCCATGGTCACCAGGCCGGCCGCCCCGCCGTACTCGTCGAGGACCACGGCCAGGTGGCTCTTCTTGTGCCTCAGCTCGCTGAGGATCTCCCCTATCAGGCGGTTCGCGTGCACCAGGGTCACCGGGCGGATGTACTCGGGGGGGATGCCGGCGGAGGGGTCCGCTCCCCAGCTCTGCAGGAGATCCTTGACCATCAGGAAGCCCACGATGTGGTCCAGGTCCCCCTCGAAGACCGGCAGCCGGGAGTAGCCCTCGTTCCTGGCCATGGCCACCACCTCGGCTATGGTGGCCGTCTTGTCCACCCCGACGACGGCGATCCTGGGCGTCATTATCTGCCTGGCGACTGTGTCGTCGAACTCGAAGATGCTGTGGATCATCTCGCCCGAGCTTCTGGGCAGGGCGCCGCTCTCGGCTCCGTGGTCTATGAGCTCGTGCATTTCCTCCTCGAGCTCGGTCGGGGAGAGGGTGTTTTTGCGGAGGGATCTTAGGATTCTGGTCAAAAGGCCCGGCTTGGGCCCTTGTCTTGGTGAGCCTTCTTCCAAGAGGGGCTACTCCTTGTGTTGCGGTTGGCGGAGGCGCCCGCCCGGCGGCCATCGGCCGCCGCTGGGGCGCTGGCCCGGCCTTGGGGGCGCCGCCCTAGCCGGAAGCCGAGGGCAGGTTCGTCTGCCCGGGAATGCGCGAGAGTGACGGGCCGCTGTACTGGGCCTGGAAGTCCATGGGATCCAGGCCGTAGGATCTGACCTTCTTGATCAGTGTCTCCGGGCTCAGGCCCAGCATGGAGGAGGCGGCCTCGATGTCCCCGTTGCAGCTGGAGAGGGCCTTGATGAGGTAGCAGCGCTCGGCCTCGCCCAGTAGCGTGTCCCCGGTCACGTCGTCGCCGTGGTTGAAGACGTCAGGTGCCAGCCTGAGGTGGACCGGCAGGCAGTCCAGGACCACGTGCCCGTTGCGGCTGAAGTGGGCCATGGTCTGGCACTCGGTCTTGAGCTCGGTGATGTTGCCCGGCCAGGGGTAGGCCCTTAGGCACTCGACCACGGAGTGGTCCAGACCGTGGAACGGCAGGCCCAGGAACTTGGCCGCCTTGCCGCAGTAGAAGGCGGCCAGGCCCTCGATGTCGTTGCGCGTCTCCCTTAAGGGCGGCAGGGCCAGGTTTATGGCCGTGAGCCTGGCGTACAGGTCCTCCCTGAAGGTCCCGTTCTCGACCATTTCCTGGAGGTTGGCCTGGGAGGAGGTGACGAGGCGGACGGAGACCTGCCTGGAGTGCCTGGCCCCCATTGGGTAGAGGAGCCCCTCCTCTAGGGCCATCAGGACGCTCTTCTGGGTCTGGAGCGGCAGGTTCTCGACGTGGCGCAGGAACAGCGTGCCGTTGTGGGCCAGGCTCATCATCCCGACGGCGTTTTCAGTCCCGCCCTCCTGCCCGAAGAGCATCAGCTCCATCTGGGCCTGCGACAGGCCCGAGAGGGTCATCTCCAGGAAGCGGCCGTTGCGGTTGGGGCTCTGCTGGTGGACGTGCCTGGCCAGGCTGGTCTTGCCCGTGCCCACCTCGCCGGTGATGAAGATGGGCTTGTCGCCCTGGGCCAGGTGGGAGGCGGTGGAGAAGATGACCTTTATCTGGTGGTCGCGGCCTATCAGGTTGGAGATGGGCTCGGTGATGGCCAGGCGGCGGCCATCCTCGACCTCCCCCCGCAGCAGGGCGTTCTTGATGAACGGGCTGGCCGCCAGGGCCGTGGCCGCCAGAAGGTTGAGGTCGTGGTCCTCAAAGACTCGGTTGGAGTTCTCGAGGTAAAGAAGGCCGACCCGGTCGTCGTCGCCGGCGAACAGGGGCGCCAGGAGGCAGGGATGGTCGGAGAACTCGACGTTGCGGTTGCCGGAGGAGAAGAAGAGCTCGGTGATGATGTGGGGCCAGAGGAGGGCGTGGGCCAGCTCCGTCACCCGGTGGTAGGGCAGGTGGCCCAGCAGGAGCCTCTTGTCGGCCGGGTGGGACAGGTACGAGATCTGCCGGAGGGCGCCGGAGTCGGCCGGCCAGAGGACCGAGATGGAGGTGGCCCCCAGGCCCCGCTCCAGGAAGTCCACCAGGGCCTTGCTGGTGGACTCCGGCCCGCAGTGGCACAGGGTGTGGGTCAGCTCCGCCAGGACCGAGGCCTGGGCTGGGGACAGGCCGGTGGCCGCCTCCAGGGCCGGCAGGCTGACTATGTGCTGCTGGGACTCGTTCACGGCGTTCAGGATCAGGGCCGCCGGGGCCGGCCCGGTTATGACCTCCAGGAAGGGCTCGAAAATGTATATCTCCTGCCCAATCTTCACGCAGTCGAAGGGCTTGAGGGGCAGCCTCTCGGAGATGGGCAGATCGTTTACCAGGGTGCCGTTGGTGCTGTTGAGATCCTCGATGTAATAGGTGTCGTCGGTCTTGGTGATCTCGGCGTGGCGGCGGGAGGCGCTGCGGTCGAAGAGGATCAGGTCGCAGTCCGAGGCCCGTCCAAGCAGGGCCCTGTCGGCCAGCTTGAACTTGAAACCAAGGCGGTCTTCGCGGAAGGCTACTAGTTCAGCCATTAGGCCACCTAACTCCATGGCTAGTGAGGGCTTGGCCTGGGCTTGTCGCCCAAGGGGCCGGCCTGGTTCGATGCCTCGGACGGACCGGCCCGCCCCAGGCGGCCAAAGTCCCCTGCCGTCCCGGGGACGGTCGGAGGCGGAATACTGAGGCACTATAGCATAATTGTAGTGACGATTAAAGCGATTGTTGCCTGGGCCCGCCCCCGGCCTGGCGCCAGGGGCGTGACTGGGGGACGCACTGGCCAGCAACAATGCAGATTTAGGTACCATTTAGGCGTCTAATGGCTCAATAGACTAAATTTTATGTGCTTCTTATGACATATTGACTGGCCATTGGGTGCCTGTGGGGCACCACCTGCCCCCAGGAATGGCCAGGGACGCCGGAAATGCCGCCAGGCCGGCCACTTTCGTCATTTTGCCCGTGGACGGTCCGCCACCGATGTCGGCCATGGCCCACCCGTCGGGCCCCTTGGCCGGGGACAGCGGCTGGGGTCGCGGATAATTTTCAGGAATCTCCCTGGTTGGGGGCCGGATGTGCTATAATCGCTCTTTCGCGGTTCCCGGCGGGCCCGGCGCGTCCTGGAAGGACGCCGAACAGTCTGCCATTTTCCGGGACTTGCTGGCCAAAGGCAGCGCATTTTCCCTATTGGAGCGACGATGTCCCTAAAAAGCGACCCTGGGCCGGTGGTGAAGTTCAAGCGCGTCTGCCCCGACCCCGACTGGCCCCTGCCGGCCTTCGGCTCGGAGGGCGCGGCCGGCCTGGATCTCAAGGCGGCGGTCGAGGGGACAGTGACCCTGGCCCCGGGGGCCATCAGGCTGATCCCCACCGGCTGGGCCGTGGCCGTGCCCGAGGGCTACGAGGGCCAGGTGCGGCCCAGGAGCGGGCTGGCCCTGCGCCAGGGCCTGACGGTCATAAACTCGCCCGGGACCATCGACAGCGACTACCGCGGCGAGGTGGGCCTGGCCATGGTCAACCTTGGCCCGGCTGAGGTGGCCATCAACCGGGGCGATCGTCTGGCCCAGCTGGTAATCGCCAGGGTCGAGCGGCCCCTGTTGCGCCTGGAGGAGGATCTGGACCAGACCGGGAGGGGCCGGGGCGGCTTTGGCTCGACCGGCGTGGCCTGATGCGCTTTTGCCTCCTGGCCAGCGGCAGCAAGGGCAACTGCGTCTGGATAGAGGATTCCGGCCGGGCCGCGGTCGTCGACAACGGCCTCTCGGTCATCGAGTTCACGAGACGGGCCAGGGCAGCCGGCCTGGACCCGGCCAGGCTCAGGCACGTCGTGGTCAGCCACGAGCACGCCGACCATCTGGCCGGGGTCGGTCCCCTGGCCCGCAAGCTTGGCCTCACGGTCCACATGGCCGCCGCCGCCTTCGAGGCCGCCGGGAGCCAGCTTGGCCGGGTCGCCCGCCTGAGGAAGTTCAGTCCCGGCGACGAGCTGGATCTGGGGACCATCGCCCTGGCGACCGTCTCCAGCTCCCACGACGCCGCGGCCCCGGTGGTCTTCGTGGCCAGCGGCCAGGGCCGCTCCCTGGGCCTGGCCACCGACCTGGGGGTGGCCACCGTCCTGGTACGCCAGAGCCTCAGGGGCCTCGACGGGCTCATCCTGGAGTCCAACCACGACCCGGCCATGCTCCTGGAGGGGCCGTATCCCCTCTTCCTCAAGCAGAGGGTCCGCGGCCGCAGGGGCCACCTCTCCAACGAGGACGCGGCCAGGGTGGTGGCGGAGATGAACCACGGCGGACTCAGGGAGGTGGTCCTGGCCCATCTGTCGGAGACCAACAATACCCCCTCCCTGGCCAGGCAGTCCCTCGAGGCGGCCCTGGAGGGGAGCGCCTGGCGGCCCCGGGTCACCGTGGCCGGCCAATGGGAGCCGACCCCGGTCTTCGAGATATGACCCCCCGGCGCCCCCGGGAAAACGCCGCGGCCCAGGCATGGCCGCCGCGGCCCCAGTCGAGGCCTTCAAAGTGAACTTCTACGTCACCACCCCAATCTATTACGTCAACGCCAAGCCCCACCTGGGCCACGCCTACACCACCATCGTCAACGACGTCCTGGCCAGGTTCCACAGGCTGGAGGGCTACGACGCCTATTTCCTGACCGGGACCGACGAGCACGGCGACAAGATAGTCCGGGCCGCCGAGAAGGAGGGCCGGAGCCCCAGGGAGTACGTCGACGAGATCAGCGCCCTCTTCAGGGCCGCCTGGCCCGGGCTCTCCATCTCCAACGACGACTTCATCCGCACCACCGAGGAGCGCCACAGGAGGGTCGTCTCCCGCTTCATGGATCTGGTCAACCGGAGGGGCGACATCTACTTCGGCGAGTATGGCGGCCACTACTGCTTCGGCTGCGAGCGCTTCTACACGGAGAAGGAGCTGGTCGGCGGACTGTGCCCCGACCATGGGGTCAAGCCCGAGTACATCTCGGAGAAGAACTACTTCTTCCGCATGGGGAACTACCAGGACTGGCTCATCGAGCACATCAGGGCCAACCCGGGCTTCATAAGGCCCGAGCGCTACCGCAACGAGGTCCTCGGCTTCCTCAGGGAACCATTGGAGGATCTGTGCATCACCCGCCCCAAGAGCCGCCTGACCTGGGGCATTGACGTTCCCTTTGACGACAATTTCGTGACCTACGTCTGGTTCGACGCCCTCATCAACTACATCTCGGCCCTCGGCTGGCCCGACGGGGAGCTTTTCGGGAAGTACTGGCCCGTGGCCCAGCACACCATCGCCAAGGACATCCTCAAGCCCCACGCCATCTTCTGGCCGACGATGCTCAAAAGCGCCGGGCAGGAGATATACAGGCACCTGAACGTCCACGGCTACTGGCAGATAGGCCTGTCGAAGATGAGCAAGAGCGTGGGCAACGTGGTCGAGGCCCTGTCGATGGCCGACAGGTACGGCACCGACGCCTTCCGCTATTTCCTGATGCGCGAGATGGCCTTCGGCCTGGACAGCGAGTTTTCCGAGGATCGCCTGGTCGAGCGCCACAACAGCGATCTGGCCAACGACCTGGGCAACCTGTGGCAGAGATCCCTGGCCATGATCCAGAAGTTCAGCGCCGGCCGGGTGCCCGTCCCCGACGGGCTGGAGCCCCAGCCCGACGACGGGGAGTGGCTCGGCCGGGCCGTCGCCCTGGCCGCCTCCTGGCGCCAGGCCTTCGGGTCCGTCAACCCCCGCGAGGCCCTGGCCCTGATCTGGGACCACGTGGGCCTCCTGAACAAGACCATCGACTCCGAGGCCCCCTGGGTCCTGGCCAGGGACCCGGCGCGGCGGGGCCGCCTGGAGGCCGTGCTGGCCAGGCTGGCCGGCGGCCTGGCCCTGGTCTCGGCCCTGTTCTGGCCCGTCATGCCCACGACGGCCGAGAACATGTGGCTGCGCCTGGGGCTGGATCCCGGGGCCATGACCTCCGACCCAGCGGCCATCGCGGCCCTTCTGGCCCACGGCCGCCCGCTGTCCGCCGGCCAGGCCTTCTTCCCCAGGATTGAGGTCCCCGGGGCCGCCGAGGGCCGGGCCAGGCCGGCCAGGGCCGCCGCCCACGGGACCGAGTCGCCCGGGCCGGCCAAGGCCGCCCCCGGGGCGGCCCCGGCCGAGGGCCTGCTGACCATCGACGAGTTCCGGCGCGTCGAGCTCAGGGTGGCCAGGATTCTGGCGGCCGAGGCGGTGCCCAAGAGCGACAAGCTCCTGAGGCTGCTGGTTTCCCTGGGCGACGACGGGGAGAGGACCATCCTGGCCGGCATCGGCCGGCACTACCGGCCCGAGGATCTCGTGGGCCGCCTGGCGGTGGTGGTGGCCAACCTGGCCCCGGCCAGGCTGATGGGCCAGGAGTCCCAGGGCATGGTCCTGGCCGCCTCTGGCGACGGCCGCCTCCTGCTGGTCACCGTGGCCGGGGAGATGGACCCCGGGGCCAGGGTGTCCTGAGCCCTTCCCCATGGACATGCCCGTCCAGGGCCCTGCTTTTGCGTGTTTTTTTTATGATTGTTTTCCCCGTGGCGGCCTTTTCGCCCCAGGCGCCGCCGGGGGGAGCCCAGGGGTAGGCGCCAGGGGCGCGGGGGGATGACGGCCGGGGGCCGATTATTCCCTTCGCGTTGGAGACCTCATTGTGGACATGGATGGAATATTGCTGAAACTGGCCAAAACGCATACCTTTTAGGCCGGGACGTTGCCAACTTATTCTTCCTTTGTTCAAAGCTCAATCTCTTTTTTTGAACTGAAATGCTTTGCTTACTTGCAGGCCTTATCATTGCTTTCCGTAGCCTGTCGGAGAATGGCTACAGGCTTGCTTAGGAATCTTGATTTTATTCAGATTATAGTCTAATATAGCCTAACGTTGGCCCGATTCCGCCAAAAAGGGCGGGCCGGGACGCGCGTCCCGCCATCGGGACTGGAGGCTGGGCAAGGCCAGCCCTCGGGATCTTATTTATGCTTCCGTTGGCCCAGCCATCCGAGCTGGCCATATAAATTATCCGATGGAGAACTGTCAACAATGAAAATTAATGGAAGCGCCTTCGTGAAGGCCAGAGAATCGCATCTGCTGGGAGTGCTGGAATTGGCTAACAAGGCTGACGTGACCTTCAAGACCCTCAGCCGGGTCGAGAAGGGGCAAAGCGTCAAGCTGGTTTCCATAAGAAAGATAATCAAGGCCTTGGGCCTGACCATAGACGAGGCCCTGTCCAAGAGAATGATCGAGCTCGAGAACGACGACAACAAGAAGTAGCCCGCCCTGGGGGCCAGATCGCCCCGGCCGGGCCGGCCGCTGGCCAGGCCGGGGGCGGCGCGGCCGGGGCCGTTTCCCATATTCGCGGCCGTTTTCCCGGCCCTTCCTCCCGCCCCCGGCCACGGGGCCGGGCGGGGTGGCCACCATGGGGTCCCGCCAGGGACTTTCGGGGCCGGTAGCGCCAAGAAGCATATAAATTATCCTATTTTATCCCATATATCCAGAGACGGATATCGCGCCGATATCCTGATGCCGGGCCAGGCCGAGCGGCCGGGCCCGTCGGGTCGTTCCTATGAAAGTGATCGTGGCCGGTGCGGGCGAGGTCGGCTACAACATCGCCGAGAGGCTCTCCCGCGACAGGGTCGACGTCGTCTTGATCGACACCGACCAGAGCCGCCTGGACGCCGTGGTCGATACCCTGGACGTCCAGACCATCCGCGGCTCGGCCTCCCACCCCGACGTCCTTGCCCGGGCCGGCCTCGAGGGCAGCGATCTCCTGGTGGCCGTGACCTCCAGCGACGAGATAAACGTCCTGGCCTGCCGGGTCTCCCAGCTGATGGCCCCTGACGTGCGGCGGACGGCCAGGATCAGGGATCCCCTCCTGTACAAGGCGGTCAGCAGGGACGACCTGCGCGAGGGCCTGGGGCTGTCCTACGTCATCGACCCCACCTCCCTGACGGTCGACAACATCATGGACTTCCTGGACCTGCCGGGCGCGGTCGACGTCATAAACGTTGGCGCCGGCCAGCTCAAGTTCGTGGGCCTCCGGCTCCCGAGGCAGCACCCGGCCGCCGGCCGGCCGCTGGCCGAGGCCCTGCCCCGCTCGGCCGGGAACAACCTCCTGGTCGTGGCCATCTACCGCCACCACGAGGTGCTCATCCCCACCGGGGCCACGGTCCTCAAGCCCAGGGACCTCCTGTACATGGCGGCCACGGCCGAGCATCTGCCGGACGTGGCCGCGTTTTTCGGCATCGAGTGGAAGACCATCGACAACGTCTTCATCATGGGCGGGGGCGAGGTCGGCCTCAGCCTGGCCAGGCGCCTGGAGGGGCGCGACGACATGACCGTCAAGCTGGTCGAGCAGAACCCGGAGCGCTGCGAGTACCTGAGCCGCGAGCTGGAGAGGACCATAGTCCTCCGGGGGGACGCTACCGACCAGGCCCTCCTGGAGGACGAGGGCATCTCGGACTGCGACGTCTTCATCGCCGTTGGGACCGACGACGAGAAGAACATGGTCACCTGCCTGCTGGCCAAGCGGCTGGGGGCGGCCAACACCATAACCAGGGTCAACCGCTACAGCTACGCCCCGCTGGTCTCGGCCATCGGCCTGGAGTCCCTGGTCTCGGCCAGGGTGGCCGCCGTCTCGGCCATCCTCAAGTTCATCCACAAGGGCCTGGTGGTCACCGTGGCCACCCTCCAGAACGAGGACGCCGAGGTGGTCGAGGTGGTCCTGACCGGGAAGTCCAGGTTCTGCGGCCTGCCCCTCAAGGACGCCAAGATCCCGTCCGGCTCCATCGTGGCCGGGATCCTCAGGGGCGACGAGTCGCTCATCCCCAGGGGCGACACCGTCCTCCTGGCCGGGGACATCCTGGCCCTGGTGGCCCGCTCGGACGTCGTCGGCCAGCTGACCAGGACCATGTCCTAGGACCGGTCCCCCCGCCTTTTTTTTTGCCAACTCATTTCCCGCCAGTCCCCGGTCTGGCTTTTTAGGCCTCCAATCCCGAAGGATGATTCCACATGACTGAATATGGATATGATTACGCTGCCCAAGCCAAGTTCGCGCTTTTTCTCCACATAGTTTGGGTAACCAGATACCGCAAGGGCGTCCTGACCGGAGAGATAAGCTTGAAGGCCAGGGAGATTATCAGGCAGGTATGCGAGAAGGAAAACGTCAAGATCATAAAGGGCACAATTTCCAGGGATTACGTCCACCTCTTCGTGTCCGTGACGCCCTCCGTGTCCATCAGCCGGGTGGTGCAGCTGATGAAGGGCAAGAGCTCGTACGCCCTGTTCAGGGAGTTCGACGAGCTGCGCCAGCACTACAGGGAGCGGCACCTGTGGGCCACCGGCTACCTGTGCTGCTCCAGCGGCGCCGTCCCCGCCGAGGACATCAGGGAGTACGTCGAGGCGCAGCTGGCCGAGGAGGAGGCCGGGCCCGACCGGTTTGGGGAGGCCGAGGGCCAGGGCGCCAGGCCGGATGAGGCCGCGGGTACCGGCCCGGACGCCGGGGTGGACGGCCCCAGAGGCCGGGAGGGGGACTCCTGAGGTGACCCGGCGCCGTCGGGCGCCCCAGCCACCTCCTGAACCGGCCGCCCGGGCGGCCCACCTTACCTGGACCGGCCAGGCCCGGGTCCCGGCCCCAGAGGACAGATGATAAACCCCCGCCTCATCGCCCATCTGTCAGGCTGGATACTCCTCTTCACCGGGCTGGGGTTTCTCTTGCCCCTCGTCCCGGCCTACCTCTACGACGACGGGTCGGCCATCTGGTTCTGGGAGTCCCTGGCCATATCGACCTTCGCGGCCGGGCTGCTGCTGGCCGTCGGCGGGCTCACCTCGGCCCATGAGCCCCGCTACCGGGACAGTCTGGCCGTGGTGGGCCTGTCCTGGTTCCTCATCAGCCTGGCCGGCTCGCTGCCCTTCGTCCTGAGCGGCCTTCTGGACCCCTGGTCGGCCATCTTCGAGTCCTTCTCGGGCTTCTCGTCGACCGGGGCCACGGCCATAGCCGATCTGCGGCCCATCCCCAGGGCCCTGCTCTTTTGGCGCTCCTTCATCCAGTGGCTTGGCGGCATGGGCATCATCGTCCTGATGGTCGCGGTCCTCCCCTTCCTGGGGGTGGGCGGCCAGATCATGCTCAAGAGCGAGCTCTCCGGGCCGGCCTCGGACAAGCTCAGGCCCCGGGTGGCCCAGACGGCCAAGATCCTGTGGGGCCTCTACCTGTCCATGACGGCCCTGATCCTGGTCCTCCTCCTTCTGGGCGGCCTGGGCCCCTTCGAGGCGGTCTGCCAGTCCCTGTCCACCATATCCACGGGCGGCTTCTCCAACTTCAACGAGTCGGCCGCCTACCACGACAGCCGCTACGTCCAGTGGGTCATCCTGGTCTTCATGTTCCTGGGCAGCATCAGCTTCGCCCTCTACTGGCAGCTCTTGGCCGGCAACTGGCGGGCCTTGCTCCTCAACGGCGAGGTCCTGTTCCTTTGCGGCCTTCTTCTGGCCGTCTCGGTCATCTCGGCCGCCACGCTGGTCTGGTCGGGCCGGATAGCGAGCCCCCCCGAGGCCCTCTTCCAGGCCCTCTTCCAGGCCGTCTCGGTCGCCTCGACCTCGGGCCAGTTCACGGCCGACTGGACGGGCTGGCCGCATCTGGCCCAGGCCCTTATTTTCTTCCTCTTCTTCGTCGGCGGCTGCTCCGGCTCCACCAGCGGCGGGGTCAAGTGCATCCGCTGGCTCCTCCTCCTCAAGAGCGTCTACCGGGCCTGCCGCCGCCTAATCCACCCCAGGGGCGTCTTCCCCGTGCGGCTCCAGGGCAAGAACATGTCCGAGCAGGTCCTCGAGGGCGTCTGGCTCTTCTTTCTGGTATACTTTCTGACCATGGCGGTCAGCACCCTGGCCATAGCGGCCGTGGGCATCGACATCCTGTCCGCCTTCTCGGCCTCGGCCAGTGCCCTGGGGAACGTCGGCCCCTCCCTGGGTCTGGTCGGGGCCACTGGCACCTACGCGGCCTTCCCGCCGGCGGCCAAGGCCATCCTGAGCCTGTGCATGCTCCTGGGCCGCCTGGAGTTCTACAGCTTCATAGTGCTGTTCTTTCCCGAGTTCTGGAGACGTTGACCCTTGGCCATCAGCAACCTAGACCCGGCCCTCAACCGGCCGCCTGACGGCTTCGCCCTGGGCCAGGGCGCCCGCGTGCACCTCGTCGGCGTCGGCGGCGTGGCCATGGCCTCCCTGGCCGGTCTCCTCCATGACGCCGGCTGCCTGGTGTCCGGCTCGGATCTGGACATCTACCCGCCGGCCAGCTGCATGCTGGGCTCCATCGGCCTGGTGCCCTCGCGGGGCTACGGGCCCGAGACCATCCGGGGCCGCCCGGACCTGGTGGTGGTCGGGAACGTGGTCACCCGGGCCTTTCCCGTCCTCGGGGAACTGGCCCGCCTGGGGATCCACTACCTGTCGCTGCCGCAGACCCTGGAGCGCTTCTTCCTCTCCGGGACCCGCAACCTGGTGGTCGCCGGCTGCCACGGCAAGACCAGCCTCACCAACCTGGTCGCCCTGCTCCTCGACCGGGGCGGGCTCCCCTCGGGCCATTTCGTCGGCGGGGCCAGCCTGGACTTCCCGGTCCCCTGGCGCCTGGCGCCCCCGGGCGGCCTCATGGCCCTGGAGGGCGACGAGTACGACTGCGCCTTTTTCGACAAGAACCCGAAGTTCCTCCACTACCGCCCCAGCGTGGTCGCCCTTACCTCGGTCGAGTACGACCACGCCGACATATACCCCAGCCCCCAGTCCATAAGGGAGGCCTACCTGAGGCTGATGGCCCTGATGCCGCCCGAGGGCCTGGTCATCTACAACGGCGACGACGCCGAGGTCGCGGCGGTGGCGGCCTCCGCCCCCTGCCGCAGGATCTCCTACGGCGTGGGCCCCGGCCTGGACCTGGTGGTGTCCGGCTACAGCCCCCAGGGCCTCACGTCCGGCTTTTCCCTGGGCGGCCCCGGGCTGGCCGCCCTGGCCAGGTTCTCCTGGCCCCTGGCCGGGCCGGGTGCCCCCGCCGGGCCCGCGGCGGGCGGGGGGGGGGACGGCCGCCAGGGGGAGGCCGCCGGCCCGCTGGCCATCCGCCTCCCCAAGCCAGGCCTCCACAACGCCCTGAACGCGGCGGCGGCGACGGCCTGTTTCCTGGCCGCTGGCGGGCGGCCCTCGCTGGTCCCCGGGATTCTGGCGCAGGCCAGGGGCGTCCGGCGCCGCCAGCAGGTCCTCCTGGACCGGGACGGCCTGACGCTGATCGACGATTTCGCCCACCACCCCACGGCCGTGGCCAGCACGCTCTCGGCCCTGCGGGCCGGCTTCCCCGGCCGCAGGATCCTGGCCGCCTTCGAGCCCCGGAGCAACACCTCCCGGCGGGCCGTCTTCCAGGAGGCCTACGCCCGGAGCCTGAGGATGGCCAACCTGGTCTTCCTCTCGGCCGTGGACAGCCCGGAAAAGGCCCCGGTGGGGGATCGCCTGGACGTGGACAGGCTGGCCCGGGACGTGGGCCAGACCTCCGTCCACCCCAGCCCGGCCGCCCTGGCCAGGGCCCTCCTGGCCGAGGTCAAGAGCGGGGACATGGTCGTCCTCATGTCCAACGGGGGCTTCGGCGGGCTGGCCAAGACCCTGCGCGAGGCCCTCGACCTCTACCTCGACGAGGGACGCTTCACCGACAGCTGGCTTTGCAGCTGCGGTTGCTGCCACCAGCCCTCGGCCCTGGCCCTGCAGCCCAGGACCGGCGTTCCCGCCGATCTGGTGGCCGGCTACCGTTTCCGGGACCCCTCCCTCCTGGAGTCGGCCCTGACCCACCGCTCGGTCCTGGGGGCCAAGCCCTGCCAGGCCAGGGAGGGCGCCGAGCCCGACCGGCCGGCCCCGGGCGAGCCCGAGAGGGACAACCAGCGCCTGGAGTTCCTGGGGGACTCGGTCCTCAACCTCATCATCGCCCAGCTCCTCTTCAGGTCCGAGCCCAGGCGCAACGAGGGCGACATGACCCGGCACCGGGCCTGCCTGGTCTGCGAGTCCCGCCTGGCCGAGGTGGCCCGGGGGCTGGATCTGGGCTTCCGGCTGACCATGTCCCAGGGCGAGGACTCCAGCGGCGGGCGGGAGCGGCCGTCGGTCCTGGCCGACGCCATGGAGGCCGTCCTGGGGGCCGTCTACCTCGACGGGGGCTTCGCCAGGGCCGCGGAGCTGGTGGAAAGGCTCTGGGGGGCCTACCTGGACGGCAGCTTCCCCAACATCGTCGACCACAAGTCCAGGCTCCAGGAGGCCACCCAGAGGCTCAAGCTGGGCCAGCCGTCCTACGCCCTGGCCGGGGTCAGCGGCCCCTCCCACAGCCAGACCTTCACCATGAGCGTGGAGATAGGCGATCTCAGGGCCTCGGCCTCGGGGACGACCAAGAAGATGGCCGGCCAGAGGGCGGCCAGGGACCTTTTCCTCCTTCTGGCCAGGGAATACCCGGGCCAGCTGGACTGACCCGGGCGCCCGGGGCCGGGCGTCCCGGGGGAAGGCGGGTTTTGACGTGATTCCAGACCAGCGGCGCCAGGCGCCGCCGGAGGGCCGGGCCATGGCGAGCCAAGAGGACGGGACATCGGGGGGGGGCCTGGGGACGGGCGCCGGCGGGGAGACCCCCCAGTCAGGCCACCGCTCCGGCTTCGTGGCCATCATCGGGGCCCCCAACGCCGGGAAGTCATCCCTGATGAACCGCTTTCTGGGGCAAAAGGTGGCCATCGTGACCAAAAAGCCCCAGACCACCAGGCACCGCATCCTGGGCGTCCTGACCTGGCCCTCCGGCCAGATCGCCTTTTGCGACACCCCGGGGATCCACGATTCCCCCAAGGCCCTCAACAGGGAGATGGTCTCCCGGGCCCTCTCGGCCCTCTCGGACTCGGACGTGTGCCTCTGGCTGGTCGACGGGGCCTCCCGGGGACCGGATCACCGGAGGGCCCTGGAGATGGTCATGGCCCGCCGGGACAGGATGCCCCTGGTCGCGGCCATCAACAAGGCCGATCTGCTCGATCCTCCCGCCCTCGCGGAGCTGTCGGGCCAAATCGCCGGCCAGGCCTCCCCGGACGGCCTCCTGGGGGTCTCCGCCATGACCGGCCAGGGCCTCAGGAGGCTCCGGAGGACCCTGGCGGCCCTCCTCCCCGAGGGCCCGCCCCTCTTCGAGGAGGACGCCCTGACCGACCAGAGCCTGAGGACCATCGCGGCCGAGCACGTGAGGGAGGCCGTCTTTGAGCTGACCCGCCAGGAGATCCCGTACTCCACGGCCGTGACCGTCGACGAGTTCCTGGAGCCGGGGCCAGGGGAGGCCAGGCCGCTCTTCCGCATATCCGCCACCATCCACGTGGAGCGCGATTCCCAGAAGCGGGTCATGGTCGGCCGCAACGGCTCGATGCTCAGGGACGTGGGCCGAAGGGCCCGCCTGGGCCTGGAGGCCTTCCTCGGGACCCCCGTGTTCCTGTCCCTGTTCGTCCGGATCACCAAGGACTGGAGCGGGGACGCCAGGGCCCTGGAGGAGTTCGGCTACCGGGACGGCCCTGGCCGGCCAGGACGGTAGACCAGGACGGGAGGAGACTGATCCATGTCAAGCCAATCCAGCCGAGGGAAACGGGACGCCCAGTACGCCCATATCGGCGAGCAGGCCAGCGAGTTCCTGGCCGCCGGCGACCCGGTCGTCTCCCTGGAGGCGATGTCCAGGGACGTCTCCGGCCAGGGAAGAGGGGGGACCGGCCCGGACATCGATGCCCTGGCGGCGAGGCTCAGGGGGGCGCCCCCCGACGCCACCCTCTCCATCATGGGGAAGGCCGGCTTCTCCCATGTCCGCCTTGGCGGCGAGGCCTGCTGGTTCGGGACGGAAAGCCTCCGGCAGTGGTGGCGCGGGTGGGGCAGGGAAAGGTATCCCGGCGCCGGGAGGATGATGGTCGCCACGGACCCGGGGCCATGGGGCGAGGGACTCCAGGGGTTCTCGGACGAGACCGGCCTGGCGCTGGCTGTCTCTTTTTTCCCCCCGGGGATCATGAAATGGAGCTCGCTGGGCCAAAGGGTCTTTTCCTTTTTCAGCGAGAACGGCCGGGCGGGCAAGCCAAGGTTCTTTCTCTCGGTCACCGTGGATCTCGTGTCCCCCGCCGGTTCCGCCGAGGGGACGGTGGAATGCCTGGTCACGCCCCGCTGGCGCTGGCCGGTGGGCGGGGAGCCGGGGAAGGCCGTCGGGCCGGCCCCGAGCCGCGCGTGGAACTACTCCATCACCCCTAAGGCCGGTAAATGACCGGCCCGGCCGGGCCGCCCCCGTGAGCGGCCCCGTCACCCGGGCGGTAATCCTGGCGGCGGGCCTCGGCCTCAGGCTCAGGCCCCTGACCCTCCTGAGACCCAAGCCCCTCCTGCCGGTCCTTGACCGGCCAATCCTGCATTTCTGGCTTGACAGGCTGGCCAGGGCCGGGGTCGGGCACGTGGCCGTGAACGCCCATCACCTCCGGGATCAGATCGAGGCGGCCCTGGACGGGGCCAGGGGGATCTGGCCCCGGCTCAGGCTGGATCTGTCGGCCGAGCCGGAGATACTGGGGACCGGGGGGGGGATCAGGCGGGCCGCCGGCCTCCTGTTCCCGGATGGCCCGCCACGTGGCCAGTGCCTCTACGTGGTCAACGCCGACATCTTCTCGGATCTCTCCCTCCAGGCCCTGGCCAGTGACCATCTGTCCCATCCCGGCCGCCCGGCCACCCTGGCCCTGGTCGATCGGCCGGAGAGGGCCACGGTTGGCCTTGACGGGGAGGGGCGGATAGTGTCCCTCAGGGAGCCGCGCCCAGGCCCCGGCGAGACCAGGCGTCTCTGCGGGGCCGGCATAATGGTCATGTCGGCCTTTTTCCTGGACTTTCTTTCCGAGGGGTTCTCCGACGTGGTGGAATCCCTGAGGCTTTGGCTGGCCCAGGGCCTCCCCCCGCCCGGCGGGCACCTCCTTTCCGGGGCCGGATGGGCCGACATAGGCTCGCCCCCCGAGTTCCTGGCCCTCAACCGCGAGCTGGCCCGGGGCCGGGTCCTGGTCCAGGACCCGGGGCCCATCCGGGGCCGCCTGTCCGGGTTCGTCGTGGCCGAGGCCGGGGCCAGGGTGGGGGAGGGGGCCTCGGTCGAGGACTCGGTCCTCCTGGCCTCGGCCAGGGTGGGAAGGGGGGCCTCGGTCAGCCAGGCCATCGTGGCCGGGCCGGTCCCGGCCGGGGCCAGGGCCCAGGGCGGGATCTGGGCCTGAGGCGCCGTCGCGCCGGGGATTTCGCCACCGCCTGGGGCCGGTCATCGGCGACAAGCCGCCGGGGGCAGGGCCTCGCCCGGCCGGGGAATGGCCAGCCTCCAGGACGCATATCGAGCGTTTTTGACGTGTGCGGGCTGTGGCAGGCTGGAGCGATGGAAGGTGGCTGCCGGGGCAACGCGGCCCAGGCCACGACGGGCTAGACTATCTGAGGCTATACTGAAGACCTGAATGATTTGCCAGATGAGCCAGCGCCTGGGTACTTGCGACAGGACGTGGCGGATCTTTTAGGCATTGGGTATAATTCTGGCCATCTCCACGGCGACAACGGATGAACTATGTCACCGCTGTCTCGCCCCGCGAAGACCATGGCCGAGATCAAAGAAGGGGCGCCTAGGCGGTTGTCCCCAGAACCATCCCTTAAAGTAACCCCCTTCATCATTGATGCTGATGTAAAAAGCCTGCGTTGTTGTTATTCGCTAAAATAAAACCTTGATAACAGGTCTTGAACCTGGTCGTTTTTAGGTTTTCCAGGGGTTTCTACATGGGCGTCATTATTGGCATATTCTTATTTTTTTCCCCCCATGTAGGCATTATATATGCCGCTGACGGTGTTGCTAAGATGATTCCATCCGCGGGGAGCCAGGCGGCAGGCAGCTTGGGCGGAGAGACGGAAGGCTATGCTGGCCGGTTGACCCCAAATAGTCAGGATGAAGTCATTATCCCAATCAAACAAAGGCGGCCCAATACCTTCGCGGATCTAAGGGTACCAAGACCAGCGGGCTTGGTCGCGGCGAAGCGTGATGTCCTTTGTGGCAGTCCCAGGTTGACCTATGTGTCTAGCCTTGATGACTGGCGCATATAAAGGAAATAAATCTGATAGACCGTTCACAGGCGATCTCCTTGTGTTTGACATTTTCGCATGCAAATTGAAAAACATTGAAGAAGCGCGAGAACAAATTCAGATTATTATATGGGATGAGGCTGATTTTTTTGGCAATATCCCTGATACATATATGGGTTTTCGCCATAGTAAAAGCTCTGATAATGAAAATATTATCTTATACGGTTTCACAAAAATAGATACAGACTATGTATTCGTTTCTATTTTCTTTATATCGCAATATTTGGGCAACGAAGACTTGGAATTATATAAAAAAATGATGGAAGATTATTTCCTGAAACTCAGAAAAGTAAACAGTTCCCCTTTGGTGACATATGAGCGTGAACCCCCAGAAAAGCCCGCTGAAAAGTGCGTAATCCCAGGCGGAGCCAGTGTAAGCGATGAGGGTGAGACCATTTTTATTTTTAGGGACTGTACACCCCATTACATAATTAAGAAAAAAGTGCCCGTTCCAGCCGGCTTCACGATAGTCCAAGACGACCCCAAGTATCCATCACGATTTGAATTCGTTTCCGACGTTAAAACGTGGGAAGAATTTAATAAAAAGAAAGATGGAGAGCATTTCTATGGAAATTTAGTCATTTTTAATGTTAGAAAGTTTATTTTTGATAATAATCAAGAAGCGTATGACGAAATTGAGCATTTATTTATGGGAATATTTGGTGAATTTAACACTTTCGGTGATCTTCCTAATACAAACATGGCATATAGCTCCTATCATTTATCTACCTGTAGTGCTATTCTAATGGGCAATACAAAAATATTCGATGAATATGTGCAAGTCTTTATGCATGTCTGGCATGGATGCTCACCTGATAGTGACGATGCTGATGTATATAAGAAAATGATGATTGATTATTTTCAAAAAATAAGAAATATTAATTATAAATCTTATTTAGAAAATAATAAATATAATTACATGCAATAGTTAGAAAATAGTACTGTTTTATAGGTATCATAATATGATATTTGTTATATTTGTTTAATATAATAAATATTACTAAAAAATAACTCTAATAATATAAAAAATATATCCGTATAAGTATTTTATGTCAAATAGTAAAAAACTAGCTAAAGCTGGTGACTTCAAAGGATACAGCCTTTCCGGGGCCAGATGGGCCGACATCGGCTCGCCCCCCGAGTTCCTGGCCCTCAACCGCTAACTGGCCCGGGGCCGCCTGTCCGGGTTCGTCGTGGCCGAGGCCAGGGCCCATGGCGGAGTTTGGGCCTGAGGTGTCGTTGCGCCGGGGACTTCGCCCCTGCCTGGGGCCGGTCCGCGGCGACTTTGGTGCCTGACGGGAAAAGCCGGCTTGTTTTAGGGAACCGCTGGAATATTGCCTTGGCAGCAGATACCAAGCCGGGACATCTTCAGGTTTTCGGGGGGTTACGTGGGCACCAGCTTTGATGCTCGCAGAAGTCCCGGCCGCAAGCCGCCGCAGGCAGGGCCTCGACCGGCCGGGGAAGGACCAGCCTCCAGGACGCATCTCGAGCGGTTTTGGACGTGTGCGGGCTGTGTCTGGGTTGGAGTGATGGAAGGTGGCTGTCGGGGCGATGCGGCCAAGGTCACTACGGGCTAGTACAGTGTAACAGTAAAATTGTCTGGTAAGATCCTCTTACCATCACCATAAACATTGAGTACTGTTAAATTGTACCGAAAAAAATAATGTTGCATAGTACTAGACTATCTGGGGCTATTTGGCTGGCATTGGGCCTTAGCCCAAAATGGTCCTTTGTTTTTTATGCTATATTTAGCAGCATCCAGCCGGGCATTTCAGATTTGCCTCGGCCAGGAGGATGCCGACATGGAAACAGATCTGCCTATTTTGCCAGTAGGCATGAATACTTTCAAGGAAATTAGAGACAAGCTGAGGGTATACGTTGACAAGACCATGTATTTCCCAGAACTGGAAAAACGCGGCAAGGTCATCTTCCTCGCCCGGCCCAGGCGCTTCGGCAAGTCCCTGACCGTCTCCACCCTGGACTCCTTCCACTCGGGAGAGAAGGAGCTGTTCAGAGGGCTGGCCGTCGAGCGGT
>JAISEK010000192.1 GCA_031264145.1 Deltaproteobacteria bacterium | reverse complement strand
TCTGTCACCTTCGCCAAGGCTCTCAGGTGGCTGAAGGCTAAACGGAATATCTGCATACTTTGGTACAACTTCGTGAGGTGTCATAGTTCTTTGAAAAATACAGAAAAAACAACTCAATTGATGACCCCAGCAATGGCTGCGGGAATCACAACTAGGCCTTGGTCAAAATCGGATATAATGGAAAGGATTGGTCTTGTCAACTAAACTTGCCCATTACCAAAGTTTCTGGAACACGTGGAAAACAGGGACAGCGAAAAAATTGGCCAGCTTTTTTCCGACCTGCTCGCGAACGTCGCGTATTGGCAGCATCCCTCTGGCGAAAAGAAAGCCGCCCTTAGAGAGAGAGAGAGAGAGAGAGAGAGAGAGAGAGAGAGAGAGAGAAGCACTGTCCAAGGCAGTCGGATTCCTGAAGATTAAATTGAAACTGTCGTCGCTCGCCGCCATAACTTTTTTCTCGCTAATATCTTGAAAATATTTATCTAAATAACCAGGCCATGATTCGCTGCACTCAACTAAAACAATCAATGTCCTCATGATACCACAACATAATTCTAATGGCAAGAATTATGGTAATGGGCAAGTTTAGTTGACAAGACCATCCTTTCCATTATATCCGATTTTGACCAAGGCCGAGTTGTGATTCCCGCAGCCATTGCTGGGGGTCATTAATTGAGTTGTTTTTTCTGCATTTTTCAAAGAACTATGGCACCTCACGAAGTTGTACCAAAGTATGCAGATATTCAGTTTAGCCTTCAGCCACCTGAGAGCCTTGGCGAAGGTGACAGACTTACGACTCAAGTGAGCATCCCATGGACGCACGCTGAGATTGCTTCGCTCAATGTAGGAAGTATTTATAGTATTGCTTGGTGATTCCTCAAGCCTATCCTTAATTAACTCTGGCCGCCGTCCCAAAAACTATGCTACGTCAACCTTGACGATGCTGCCTTTCTTTCGCATCTTCTTGACAGTAGCGTAGTCAAGATCACCGTCAATAACCTTCTTAGGGTTGGCTGGGCGTCCACGTTTGCCAGTCAGCGGGATTGGTTCCTCATGGGAATACGCTTCCTCCAGCACGGTAGCATAATGTTGGAGTTCATCGCTGACGAATAGTGGTTTGCGCCCGGCAAGGGACTCGTCGAGTCCTTGTATCATCTCGCGAGCGTCATTCAGGGTATGCCTTCCGACTATGAAGTTGGCTATCCGACGCATAGGAGTGTCTATCGCGGTCCAGATCCATGTTTCACCGTTTCCCCGTTCAAGTTCTTTTTCGTCAGTAGCCGTTTTATTTTAACAAAAGCCCATAATTCATCAAGTTGGACTTCAGTCAATTGAAGCGATGACATCAAATCACCGAGGATCTTTTGTAAATGTTCGCCAACTTTGACAATAACTTGGTTCACGGTCGTTTTGCTGATACCGAGTAGACGGGATGTGGCTCTGACGCTTGAGCCTTCTGCCGCATGATGAATGACCTGATATACTTGGTCAGCTGATAGGTGTGCCCCAAATAAAGGGCTATTCCGTGTTGAGGCAAAACGTTTTCCGCAAGTCCGGCAGTAAAGGAGAACCTTATCATGATTCTTGCCGTACTTGCCACGATTGGCGATGTTATCTCCACCAGTTTTCCGGTAATCAACGCAACCCTTGTTCGGACAAGATACTTGTTCGTTCGTTGTCATGATGTATAACCTCCTCCAAGGTCTATTACGTATTCTAACCCTGTGAAAAGGTTCTGTCAACTAAACTTGCCCATTACCTTATTGTGCCGCCTGGGCTATAATGGGTCACAAGACAAATCCGGGCGTCCTCCTGGCCAAATCGCGAGGAAGATGACTGGCCATGCCCTTTGTTGCCGCCAAGGGCCAAAAGGAGCCGACGATGCCTGAAATCCTTGAAAGGGCGAGCCAACTGGCCGGCAGCTGGTATCCCGGCTCTGCCGTGGAAATCGAGGCCGAGATCGGATCATGGCGCGACTACGCCAGGTCCTTCAAACCGCTCCCAGGCCCGGCCGTGGCCGCCATCGCCCCCCATGCCGGCTGGTTCTTCTCCGGCCGGCTGGCCTTTGCCAGCCTGTCGCTGGCCCTGGATTCCCTGGAAAAGGGAAGGCCGGCCCTGATCGTCGTCCTGGGGGGGCACCTGGGAAAAGGCGACCCGATCATCGCATTTCCGGAGGAGGCCTGGTCCACCCCCCTGGGCCCAGTGGAGCTGGCCCCAGGGATGAACGGGGAACTGGACGGCCCGGAACTTGGCCCAGGGATCTGGTCCGGCCCCACCGGCGACAACACCATCGAGGTCTTGCTGCCTCTGGTCAAGAGCCTGGCCCCTGGTTCACGGGTCTGGGCCCTCAGGGTCCCCCCAGGCCCCAAGGCCCTGGCCCTGGGGGCCCGGCTGGCTGGCCTTATGGCCGAAAAGCCCGGCGAGACGCTGATTCTCGCCTCCACCGATCTGACCCATTACGGTCGGGCCTATGGCTTTGCCCCAGCCGGCCCGGCCGGCAAGGGCGAGGAATTCCGCCTTCAGAACGACCGCACGTTCATTGAGCCGGCCCTGGCCCTCGATCCGGTGGCCATGATGCTGGCCGGGACCGGGAACAAGGCCGCCTGCTCGGCCGGTGCGGCGGCTGCGGCCGTCGAGGCGGCCAGGATCCTGGGCGCGAGGCCCAGGCTCCTGGACCACTACTCAAGCTTCGACGTCCTGCCATGGGAACAGTCGGTCGGCTACGCGGGCCTGGCCTTCCACCTCCCCGGAGACTGAGAGCCTGGCCGCCTCGGCGGGTCCGGCGGCGGGTGGACCTGGACATTACGTCGCAGCTCGGTTAGAATCGTGAATCGTTGCCAGTCAAGGCCCGATCGGCCATGAATCTTGAGTCCTGGGGAACTTGAGCCGAAAGGTGAAAATGACCATCCAAGCCAACATCCGCCTGGCCCAGGGGGCCCACCCTTCCCAGAGGCCTGCCTTCCCTTGAGCACGATGTGCGCCATAGGCCTGGGCGGCAACCTGGGCGACCCCGAGGCCATGCTGGATAGGGCCATAAACCTCATGAGGCTAAAGCCTGGCCTGAGAGTCACCGATCTGTCCTCCACCTGGCTGACCGAGCCGATGGGCGGCCGGGCGGACCAGGCCTGGTACTTCAACCGGGTGGCCCTGCTGGCCACCGACCTGGAGGCCATTCCCCTCCTGAGGACCCTGGTCGACATCGAGGGCCTTCTAGGGCGGGTCAGGGTGGAGCGCTGGGGTCCCAGGCTCATCGACCTGGATTTGCTCTTCAGGGACCAGCAGGTCATCGAGGCCCCGGAACTAACCCTGCCCCACCCCAGGCTCCATGAGCGGGGCTTCGTCCTATTCCCCCTGGCCGAGGTCGCACCAAACTGGTGCCACCCCATTCTCGGCCTGACGGTCTCCGAGCTCCTGGAAAGGCTGCCCGAGGACGGGCCCGAGGTGCGAAAGCTCACCTGAGCTTGGGACAGGCACCCCTGGCGGGGCAAAACACCGGGGCCTCTTCCCCGAGGGCGGCCATGTGGCGAATCCTTCTAGTCGCGCTCCTGTTTTATCTCATCGTCTGGCTCATCCGGGGACTGGTGGCCCCCGGCCGGGGCCCAGGGGTGGGGGAAGGCGACGAGGAGCTGGTCTCCGACGCCCTCACCGGGGTCTATTTCCCCAAGACCAAGGCCGTGAGCATAAACAGGGACGGCCGGAAGCTCTACTTCATCTCCGTCGGCAACCGCGACAGGTGGCTCCGCGAGAACGGCCGCCGGACATGAGGCGCCCCGCCGCCAAATCACGGCGGCCGGCCTTGGCCCTGTTAGTGGCCCTGGCCCTCTTGGTGGCCGCCTCGACCCTGGACGGCAAGGCCCTGGCCCAGGACGGCCTCGGCTTCGCCCCTGACGAGCAGGTTCCCGACGGCCGGACGGGGGAGGAGCCGGGGGCAGAGCCCGGGCCGGGATACGATCTGCCCGACTGGGTTCCCCGATACCCAAATTCCGACCGGCCGTACTGGATGCCGCCGGAAGGAGGCCAGCAGTCGGTGCCCCCGGCCGCCGCGCCGGAATCGGCGCCCGCCAGCCAGGGACTCTTCGCCCCCCCGCCCCCTCCGCCCCCGCCGCCCCCGCCGCCGCCGGCCCCCTCCGAGGCCACGGAACCGGCCAAGGCCCCGGAGCCGGCCGAATTCGAGGGCGAGGTCCTGAACTATTTCATGTTTACCGACGACCAGGGCGTGACGCACCTGACCGACGCGCCGGTGGACCCGCGCTATCGCCTCTTCACGATACAGATCACCGTCTCCTCGGACCGCGCCCCCTACCGTCGCCTGAATCTGGACAACGTCCGGCCCTTCATACGGAAGGCCTCGTCCACCTACAAGGTAGATCCCGCCCTGGTCACGGCCATCATCAAGGCCGAGTCGGCCTTCGACCCCAAGGCCATCTCCTGGGCCGGGGCCAGGGGCCTGATGCAGCTGATGCCGAACACGGCCCGTCTCATGGGCGTGACGGACAGCTTCGACCCCGAGCAGAACATCATGGGCGGGACCCGCTACATCCGCATGATGCTCAACCGCTTCGACGGCGACGTGGTCCTGGCCGTGGCCGCCTACAACTGCGGGCCCGAGCGGGTGGCCAGGGCGAAGGCAGTCCCGGAGATCAGGGAGACCAAGAATTACGTCAAGACCGTTTTGCGCAATTATGAGATGTTCCGGCAAATGTTCCGCGACGAGGGCGGCCTCGCCGACGGCGAGGGCAAATAGGGTGGTTGGTTCTTGCCTTTGCCAATAGCGGCATCGTGAAGCCAAACCTTCAATAGGAACAATCAGTATCAATATGTTTTAGTTTTGCTTTCCCATAACACATAATAGCCATTGACAGAGTATATAACCGATGAAAGGTCTGAAAAGTCTACTGGGTTGGCCACTTTTACCCAATATCCTGACCATGGGCCGGCTGTTGGCTATCCCGGTGGTCATCCTGAGCCTGGGCCTGGCCGACCAGGAAAAACGGCTGGTCGCCTCCCTGACTGCCCTGATATACCTGATAGCCGCCCTCAGCGACCTCCTGGACGGCTACCTGGCCCGCAAGTACAACAACGAGAGCAACCTGGGCCGCTTTCTGGACCCCATGGCCGACAAGCTCCTGGTGTCCTCGGCCATGATCATGATGGTCCCCCTGGGCTACGTACCGGCCTGGATCGTCTTCCTCATAGTCGCCCGGGAGATGATGGTCACCAGCCTTAGGGCCATCGCCGTGGAGAAGGGCCTGGTCATATCCGCCTCTGCCCAGGGCAAGCAGAAGACCCTGGCCCAAAATATCGCCATGTTCTGCCTTTTGTGGCACCATGAGCTCTTGTTCGCCAACACCCACAGGGTGGGCATAGCCATCCTGTACGTGGCCCTGGCCGCTACTTACTGGTCGGGCATCATGTATTTCTACTATTTCCTGAGGGAGGCCAAGGCCGCGGCCTGAGTCCCCTCGTCTTGACGGCCTCATCCCAGGGCCGAAAGTTTGAATCAAGGATTGTATTGCGTGTAAAGCAGATTTTTATATAAAAATGCTATAAAACTCAAACACTCTAAGGCATGAGAAAGTTCAAATATTACAGATTGCAAAGTGTTATGCGTAATTTCGAAACTATCGCTTGCACTCAAGTATGATTTTTTGAATATTATTATACAGAAAGACTTGCTGTTTAATTTATTCTATTTGTATCTCAACAAAACAAATCCCTATAACACGTCCAAATTAAAGTTTATTTTAGAATAAAAAATGACTTGACCGTCATTGCTTTTACGGTATAAATTCATACCGTGGAATTAAGGCAATCCCTTCCAAACCACAGCCTTACCCAAGCACTAAATTATATCTATTACATTGTCTTTTTCCTTTAAAAAAAATATTCACAATATATAATATAATTAGAACTTTCCCAATAGCTTGCACTATACACTGAACCTGTATCGCTCAAATCAGACGATAAATTGCGGTATTCAAAAGAATTATTATTATTATAAATCTCCCCGAAAAAAGTTGCGTATAGTCTCATGATGCCGTAGGATATTCTCTCGGTCGAAAGGCCAACGAACACCGTGGTAACCGCTTACGGAAAGGACAAAAACCTCTATGCCGTGAGGAAACGGACGGGCTGCAGATACGTTGACGGAAGGCGCATGCCGATTAACGGCCCTACGATAGGACATATCATCGACGGCATGTTCGTGCCGACAGACTCCGCCGCGCCGTGGAATGTATCCGTGTCGCCGGCGGATCTGAAAGACTGGGCAAACGTCGTGTTATGCGACGATGTCAACAAAGACATGATCGACGAGCTCTGTAAAGTCTACGGCAGAGCGGACGCCCTGAAGATTTATTGCGTGTCGACGCTACGGGTCTGCGATCCAGGAATAAAAGACCATGAGCTCAAAAGCGCCTATGACGCCAGCTTCTTGTCAGAGATTTATCCGGGAGTCGCCTTATCGAGGAACACCGTGTGTAATTTCCTGGACTATCTTGGAAAGACCTGTTCCAGTGTCGTCTCGTTCATGAGGAACAGGACGGCCGCCGTCGGCATGGACCATCATCTCCTGATAGACGGGACGTTGAAATCCAATGAGTCAAAAGTCAATTCTTTATCTGACTTCTCAAGGAAGGTGCGCTCGAAAAGGACACGAGATATATCCGTATTGTACGCATTTGACCTTGAGTCGATGGAGCCTGTTTGTTCCAAATGCTTTCCGGGGAACATGCCCGACCTGACCTCCTATGAGGCGTTTATATCGGAAAACCATATCACGAAAGGCGTGATCGTCGCCGATAAAGGATTCCCGGCTTCCGCGGCAGGTGAATATTTTCGAAATCACCCGGATTTGCACTACCTTAACCCGATCAAGAGAAACGCGGGGGTGATAGGCGATTTGCGGCTTTTGGATTTCACCGATACCCTCGATGGGTACGATGGCGTCACCTACACCAAGAAAGAGCACGCTGGGCATGGCAAATGGCTGTATTCATTCCGTGACGCCCACAGGGCCGCCAAGGAGGAGCAGGACTGGCTGCGGAGCGCCAAAAGCAAAGGGAACCACGATTTGGTCGAGCCGCGGGACAAACAGCGGGTATTCGGGACAGTGGTGTTGGAGTGTGACCTTGACCTGCCGGCGGGAATCGTCTACAAGACATATGGGAATCGGTGGGAAATCGAGATCGTGATGCGATATTACAAGTCAGCCCTTGAGTTCGACGAGACGCGCGTCCATGACGATTATTCCGTGATTGGCAGTGAATTTTGTGATTTCCTCTCGACCGTGTTGACTTTTAGGCTGATCAGACGGTTTGACAAGGTCAAAATCCTTGAGAAATACACATATAAGAAAATCATGTCCGTACTGGCGAGGGCAAAAAAAGTGAGGCTTGACGGGGATAACTGGAATCTCATTAAAATAAATCCGTCTCACGAAGAGATGTTGAAAGATTTGGGTATCCTGCCAAAACCGGACGAACTGCCCAAACAAAAAAGAGGAAGGCCTCGGAAAACCGATGTATAGTCCAACTGATTGGGAAAGTTCTATATAATATTTTGCATTTTTTAGACTTTGTCAATCAAAATAGCACGGCAGCACGGCATAGCTTGCGGGATTCCAGGATGGTTATGCGCCCTGTAGCCTCCGGCGGATCAGGACATATGCCAGGCCGGCCTTAAAACCGGTTTTGGGGCCAGGCAATCCCACGGGAACCCGTCCGGTGTTCCCGCCTGGGGCCCAAAATGGCCCGGGCCATGGTTTTGGCTTTCCTGGCCAGGATGGCGAGTGGCCTGACGAAAATCCGCCCGGAAAGGCGCGCCCCAAGTTCTTTTCGCAACATTAATGCCCTACCCGAAAGCCCCCCGCCAAAGAGCCCTTCACGGCCATTTGGCAAATATGGGCGCGGCGGAGGTGACTTCCAGGGCCCAAGGCGACAAATGGCCGGCTTTTTGGAAACATGGATTATTCCGGCACCGAGGCGGCCAACGTCGCCGTCATCTACGGCTTCATCGTCTCCTTCTTCGTCTACCGGGAACTAAAGTTCTCGCACATCCCAAAGATCCTCAGGACCGCCGCCATATCCAGCGCCA